>NZ_JAUMZG010000062.1 GCF_030528245.1 Campylobacter sp. | reverse complement strand
GAGCCGTGTCCGCACTTTTTTTAAGCTTCTTCGCATCTTTTTAGCGCACAAGAACAATCAAAAATTCTACAAGAAATTCACGACCTTTTTCCCCCAGCTCCACTACCCTGCCCTAGAAAAATGTCAAGATTATGGCGAGGCGCTTTGGATTAGGGCCAGTTTGCCCTATTTACTGGGTGAGAATTTTATAAGGGCCTTGAAAAAGCGCCGCTTCAGTCGCATTTACGAGGAGGCGCAGGGCTATGAGGCATTGTTCGCACAAATTTCCAAGGCTCACCCAAGTTCGGGTGAGCTTGAGCTCATCTTGGAGCAAAAGGAGGCCTTTGCGTCCTTTTTCATCCCCGCCCAAAGCCCGCTAAAAGAGGTGATTTTGGCGAATTTATCCTTCGTGTGTGAGCATTTTTTTGAGGTGAAAATCTGGCTCACAAGCCCGTATTTTTGTGAAAAATACTCCACCCATCCCCACCCTCCCCTGCTTGATGTGAGAATTCTCAACGCGCTTTTGAAAGATGGGGCGGATTTGCAAAATGAGACAGACGCGGCCCAATTTGAAACCCAAAAGGCCTCTTATTTGGCTAGGAATTTGACCTACCAAACCATCCCTGCGGCCTTGGCTTGGCGGCTGAATTTGCCCCTGCCAAGCACTTTTAAATTCTTCTTCGCCTACATGTATGGGGCGGGAAATTTTAGCTTTCATCTTTATATGGACGCGCTCAAAATGAGGGCCTTGCATTCTGGCTGGGGGGAGGATGAGGGCTTTTATGCGAAGAGCTATGAGGAGCTTCTTGGTGGGGATGATTGCTTCGTTTCGCTGCTGGCTTGGGATTATTTTCACTGTCCCAAGACCTGGGCGCTGCTGGATGCGGACAAGGACATGCTCATTTTGGTGCGGGATCCCATTTTGTGCCTTAGGCATCTTTTGAACCACTCCTATGGCATCTCTCGCAAAAAGGACCTTTTTGATTGGAGGGAGGATTTTGAGGAAATTTTCATGCCGCTCAATTATCGTTTGGCTTATTTTAAGGGGGGAAAGCACTGCTTTAGGGTGAGCAAAAAGCCCAATTTATGCAATCTTTATGCGCCGTGGCTTAAGGAGTATGTGGATCGACCCCTCATCAGATCCATCCAGAAAAAGATAGGCGCAAGGACGGTGCGTTTCATGGATACGGGTGAAATTTTACCGGGGCGCGTCCTTTCTACCCTCACAGAGCTTAGCAAACGATACCATTTTCAGTCTCCTGATTTGGCGCAGAGTTCTTTTTTTGAGGCAAGGCACGCGCAAAAGTCCTTTTCCAAGCTGCTAGGCTTTCAGATCGGTTTGCCCGGGGGGCTTTTGGTCTTTGTGGATAATAGCCGCGAGAGGCGGTATTTGGACGCGGATTATGTGGGCTTGAATGTGGAATTTTTAGGCGCGGATGATGCGAATTTTAAGCTTTGCATGCGAAAGGAGCATTATGAGCGCTTGAGAAATGGGGGTCTTTATGATGAGGCGAGGGCTTATTTTCAGAGGCTTTATGCGCATTATTTGGCGCGATGGGAGTGGGAGGAGAAAAGGTGCATCAGCGCGCAGGACATTTTGCGGCTTTTCAGGAGGGATAAAAAGCTATACCATCACTACAAAAAAATCTTTGACGAGGAGCTTGAGGGGCTCAAAAAATC
>NZ_JAUMZG010000040.1 GCF_030528245.1 Campylobacter sp. | reverse complement strand
TCAAATTCTCCCTGATGGGCGTGGGCTCTTTGGGCCTTTCTTCTTTGGCTTCTTTAAAATTCTGCGTCGCCTCCTGAGTCTGCACGCTCTGCGTGAAGGTGCTCTGCGCGTTTTTTGGCACAGGACTAGCCTCCTGCGCCCTGCCCTCTTGGATCGTTTTTGGCGCTGCATTTGGCGCTGCGCTAGGGTTTTTACCCTCCTGCCTTTCCTTGAAATTTTCCTTCAAATTCTCCCTGATGGGCGTGGGCTCTTTGGGCCTTTCTTCTTTGGCTTCTTTTTTGTGGGGATTTTTTGGGGTGAGGGAGTCTAAATTTTGCAAGGTTTGTGAAAGTAGGGATGGCGTTTCATTTTTTTGGGACCCTGCTAAATTGGCGCTCAAATTTTGCCCTTGCAAATTTTTATCCAGCTCCTTTTCAATGTGCGCAATCTTGTTCTCAATGACCTTTTTAAAGACATCATCCACAGCCCCTTTGAAAAAATCTGCCCTGTCTAAATTTGGAAAAGTGGCCTTGAGATCCAGCAAACGATCGACCTTAATGTCCCTCACCTCAAGCCCCAAATTTTTAGCCACTTGCAAAAGTTCATCGATATTTTTCGCACCCCTTAGAGCGTTAAAATTCGCCTCGCTTTTCACAAGCTCGCTAAGCTGGGAGGAGAGCTTGGAAAATTTCACCTCAACCGTGTCAATTTTAAGCTTATCCAGCAGGGATAAAATTTGCATGAAAGAGGCCGACTCAAAAATGCTGATTTTATCCTGCTCATCAAAGCTTGAAAATTTGAGCTTATCCATCACTTCAAAGGCCACTTCTTCTTTGCTGATTTTCATATTTTGTGGCAAAAATGCGTTCGTTTCTTCTATGGATGCAAGGAGGGCGTTTAAAAAGCTTTCATTTTCCTCCACCCCTTGCGCGCCTTTAAAATTTCCCTTATCCGCTTGCGTTTTTGAGCTTGGCGTGAGTTTTAAAATCTCGCTTTGTGGGGCTAATTTTGACATTGTTTTTCCTTAATCAATTTTAAAAAAATTATCCTTTGCAGGCTGAGGAAATCTCTCCTTAAGATAAGAAAGCTCATAAACCTTAAGCATCTTATCCTTACGCAAATGGCTCAAAAGCTCCTCTAAATTTTTCCCCTCGTCTAAAAATTCGCTAAGATTCCCTGAAATTCTCGCCATTTTCTCGCTCGTTTTACCCCTTAAAACTTCCAGCAAATTTAAGATTTGTAGCAAGCTCTCCTCTTCTCTGCGGACAGGATTTGTTGCTAAAATTCCGCTTAAAAGTCCTTCGTTTATTGGCTTTGACATTTTTTATCCTTTAGTTTTCAAGTTTCTGGCTCAAAAAAAGCAAAAAGCGTTCCAAGTTTTGATTTTAAATTTTTAAGAAAGCTTTTATATAATCACGCCTTTAAAAAATTCTGGGAGACACCATGCAAAACATCAGAAACATAGCCGTTATAGCCCATGTCGATCACGGGAAAACCACCATGGTCGATGAGCTTTTGAAGCAGTCTGGGACCTTCAGCGAGAGGGAGCAGATTGCCGAGCGCGTGATGGATAGCAACGACATTGAAAAAGAGCGGGGCATCACCATACTTTCCAAAAACACCGCCATTAATTACAAAGGCACGAAAATCAACATCATCGACACCCCAGGCCACGCTGATTTTGGCGGCGAGGTCGAGCGGGTTTTAAAAATGATTGATGGAGTATTGCTTTTAGTCGATGCACAAGAGGGCGTGATGCCACAAACTAAATTTGTGGTTAAAAAGGCTTTACAACTTGGCTTAAAACCCATTGTTGTGATTAATAAAATTGATAAACCAGCAGCTGATCCTGAAAGAGTGATCAATGAAATTTTTGATCTTTTTGTCGCCTTGGATGCCAATGATGAGCAGCTTGATTTTGCCATTGTTTATGCGGCGGCTAAAAATGGCTATGCCAAGCTTGATTTGAACGATGAAAGCGATAATATGGAGCCGCTTTTTAAGACCATTTTAGAGCGCGTTCCCGCACCCAGCGGGAGCGATGAAAATCCCCTGCAGCTTCAGGTTTTCACCCTGGGCTATGATAATTTTGTCGGTAAAATCGGCATCGCTAGAATTTTCAACGGCGTGGTGAAGAAAAATCAATCCGTCCTGCTAGCCAAGGCCGATGGTGAAAAAGTCAATGGCAGAATTTCCAAACTCATCGGCTTTATGGGTCTAGAGAAAATGGACATCGAGGCGGCAAAAAGCGGCGATATCGTTGCAATTGCGGGCTTTGAGACTTTGGATGTGGGCGATAGCGTGGTCTGTCCTAACAACCCCATGCCCCTGGATCCCCTCCACATTGAGGAGCCGACTTTAAGCATAGTTTTTGCTGTAAATGACGGCCCTCTGGCGGGGACTGAGGGCAAGCATGTAACCTCAAATAAAATTGCCGAACGCCTAGAAGCAGAAATGAAAACTAACATCGCTATGAAATATGAAAGCAGTGGCGAGGGGAAATTTAAGGTCAGCGGTAGGGGGGAGCTTCAAATCACCATTTTGGCCGAGAATATGCGCAGGGAGGGCTTTGAATTTTGCATGGGGCGCCCTGAGGTCATCGTCAAAAATGAGGGCGGCGTGAAAACAGAGCCTTTTGAGCATTTAGTCATCGATGTGCCGGAGGAATTTAGCGGGGCAGTGATAGAAAAGCTTGGCAAGAGAAAGGCCGAGATGAAGATGATGACGCCCACGGGTGATGGGCAGACCCGGCTTGAGTTTGAGATCCCAGCGCGGGGGCTTATAGGCTTTCGCTCGCAGTTTTTGACCGATACCAAGGGCGAGGGCGTGATGAATCATAGCTTTTTAGAATTCCGCCCTTTTAGCGGGGCGGTGGAAAAGCGGGCAAATGGGGCCTTAATTTCTATGGAAAATGGCGTGGCTTTGGGCTATTCTCTTTTTAACTTACAAGATAGGGGCGTGCTTTTCATCGAGCCGCAAACTAAGGTTTATACGGGGATGATCATCGGGGAGCATAGCCGCAGTAACGACCTTGATGTCAATCCCATCAAGGGCAAGAATTTGACCAATGTCAGGGCTAGCGGGAGTGATGATGCGATAAAGCTTGTGCCGCCTAGAAAACTGAGCCTTGAGCGCGCACTGGAGTGGATAGAGGAGGATGAGCTTGTAGAGGTAACGCCGCTTAATGTGCGTGTAAGAAAACGCTATCTTGACCCAACTCAAAGAAAAAGAATGGAAAAAAGCAAGTCTTAGGGGGAGTTTGAGAGGTTTTGAAGGGGAGGTTTGGCGCCTCGCGAAAAACTTGAATTTTAGGCGCGATTGGGGCACTTTGGTGGACTTACAAAGGATGCAAAGGCTTGGCGGGTGGCTGGAGTGTATGGGCCTGGGGTGGATTGGCGGGTGATGCTTTGGGGGCTTGGTGGCTGGGTGTGAAATTTTAAATTGCGAGGGGGAGCGGATTGCCTCGACGGGTTGGCTTGATTTGAAAATTCACACAAGAGCGTGCAAGAATACACAAAGGACGCGCAAAGGACACCCTGCGCGCCATCTCTCCGTAGGGGGGCTAGTCGTCCATTTTCTGCCCCAAAATCTTGCCATCAAAATCGGTATAAACCTTCATGTTGTTATTGAATTGAAATTTATAGCCGCTGATTTCTTTTTCCACCTTGATGATTTGAGCGTTGCTTTGGCTTGCTTGCACCTTACTTAAAAGCTCTTTTGGCAAAAATGTGAGCGGGATGGCCTTGTATTTTCCATCCACCTCCTTCCACTCTCCATTTGCCATAAAATCAATCTCCGTGCCATCGCTGAGACTCACCTCATAAGAATCGCTGTCCTTTTTTGCGAGCGTGGCCTTGGCGCCTTTGAAATTCTCACTGATAAAATTTTGAGCACTGGTTGGAAGCTCACCAACTGGGATCGCCACATCATTCGCATAAAGCACACCCGCGCAAAGCAACGCCGCTAGACTTAGTTTTGTTTTCATTTTTTCTCCTTTGAAGTTTGGTCGATGAGAATGTAGTGCTTTTTTGTGAAGTCAGTGTGAAGTGAAAAAAGCCCGAGCGTCAAACTCGAGCTTGGTGCAATATTTTGAAAAGATTCACCCGCTATATCGTGCGGAATTTAAAAAACTTTAGCCTTCTAGTTTTTTATCTTTTTCCAGTTGATTGATGTTGAGCATGATGAATTTATAGCTCAAATAAATCACCAAGGGCCAGGTTAGCAAAAACACAATTTCCATTTTTTCTCCTTTCAGTAAGCGTGATCGTCATTTGCGATTTCTTCTTTGGTCAGCTTCACCCTATCCATCGTGCGCCATACATAAAAAATATAGGCCAGCACAAAGGGCACGAGCAGGGACACCCAAGCCATAACGCTAAGGGTATAGTAGCTTGAGCTGGCGTTTTTTATCGTCAGTGAGCTTTGCAAGTCGCTCAAGGAGGGGTAAAAGGCGCTTCCGCCAAGTCCCACGCTCAAAAGCAGCCCAAACACCGCCAAAACCGCCCCCAAGCCCAGGGTCCAAATCGCCCTCGGGCAGCCCTTCGCACCCTGCACCATGCCCAAAAGCACCGCCAAGACGCCCACAAGTAAAATTCCCGCAAAGATGGGGTTGGAGATGAAGTTGTCCCAATACACCCCTCCCTGCAAAACGATGCTCCCATCACCCTGCATCAAAAAGCCCTCTTTGAAGAAAATCCAAGCCAAAAAGCCCAAGAAAAATGGCAAAAACAAGAGGCTGTTGGTTTTGAGCTTTTGCACGCATCTGGCTTTGATGCCTTCATCATTGATATTATTCATAAAATAAGCCGTCGCCAAAATGCGGCTTAAAAAAACCAAAGCAAGGCCTAAAAGGTAATTGAAAGGATTAAGCAAAAGCTCAAGCCCCCGCAAAGGATGCTGCCATTGGACGAAATTTTGCGCGTTTAAAGTAAAATGCGAACCGCTAAAAAAGCTACTCACCGCTACGCCGATTAAAAATACCCCCAAAAAGCCGTTGATTTTGAGGAAAATTTCAAAGGTTTTTGCGCCGTAGAGATTGCCTTCTTTTTTGCGGTATTCATAGCTCACCGCTTGCAAGATGAAACACAGCAAAATGGCAAGCCAAGCCCAGTAGGCCCCGCCAAAGCTTGTCGAATAAAAAAGCGGAAAAGCAGCAAAAGCCGCCCCACCAAAAAGCACCAAGGTCGTAAAGCCAAGCTCCCATTTGCGCCCCAAAGAATTGATGAGCATGCTTTTTTCAAGCTCATTATCAGAAAGCGCGTCCATCAAGGTCTGCCCGCCTTGCACGAAAAACATAAAAACCAAAAGCCCTCCCAATAAAGAGAGCACCACCCACCAGTAAATTTGCAAAGCCTCAAGTCCTAAACCCAAAAACATCACGCCACCTCCTTGTCAAAGCCCTTTTTGATTTGCGTGAGCATGATTTTGATTTCTGCGGCCAAAAGCGCCGTGAAAAGCACCGCAAAAAGCCAAAATGAAATTTGCACATTGATTTTACCCAGCTCAGTCGCCGCAACCCCCACAGGCATCAAATCCTGTATCGCCCAGGGCTGGCGCCCCACCTCAGCCACGATCCAGCCCGCTTCGGCGGCGATGTATCCCAGCGGGATGGCCCAGAGGCAAAGCCATAAAATTTTGCGGAATTTTTCAATGTCGTTCGCCATGGTGAGGTAAAGCACCACGATGAAAAGCAAGAAAAAGAAGGTTCCCAAGGCGACCATGATGTGAAAGCTGTAAAAGGTCAGGGCTATCGGGGGCACAGCGTCTTCGGGCTTGTTTAAATAGCCATAGCCAAAGTCTTTGAAATTCGCCTCAAGCAAGGCCCTGCTGGAGTCTAGCAGGAGGGTGTTGTTGCTTTTCTTGGCTTCTTGATAGTCCTTGAAAGCGCCGATGGCTGCCTTGCCCCTATCAATGCGATTTTGCAGTGGCTCGATGCCCTTTTGGGCATTGCCATAAACGATGTCCTCGATGCCGGGCACGAAGGAATTCGGATCGCGATTGCCCAGAACGGACAGGGCATAAGGCACGGTGAGGTCGAACAAAAACACGCTTTCATTGTTGTCGATTTGTTTTTTGGGATTTAAAATTCCAAAGGCCACGATCCCCGCTCTGTGCTCCCCTCGATAAATCCCCTCCATGGCGGCGAGTTTCATCGGCTGGGTTTGGGTTACGCGGTAAGCGCTCTCATCGCCGCTGAAAAAGAGAAAGATGGAGCAAACAAAGCCAAAGCTAGCCCCCACGGCGATGGATTTCTTCGCCTCGATGATGTGCCTTTTTTTCAGCAAAAACCACGCCGAAATTCCCACCACAAAAAGGGCGGAGATGACATAGCCGCTGCCTATGGTGTGTAGGAATTTCGCCACCGCTACGGGGGAGAGGGCTACCTCGAGGAAGCTTTGCATCTCGTTCCTTGCGGTGTCGGGATTGAAAACCATGCCCACCGGATACTGCATCCAGCCGTTGGCGACTAGGATCCAAAAGGCCGATAAATTTGAGCCTATGGCCACGCACCAAGTGGAGAGCAGGTGGAAGCCCTTGCTGACCTTATCCCAGCCGAAAAACATCACCGCAAAGAAGGTCGCTTCTAAGAAAAAGGCGACGATGCCCTCAACCGCCAGGGGCGCGCCGAAAATATCGCCCACGAACCAGCTGTAATTTGCCCAGTTTGTGCCGAATTCAAACTCCATTATGATGCCCGTTGCCACGCCGATGGCGAAATTGATAGCAAAGAGGGCGAGCCAAAATTTAGTGATACTTTTCCAGCGCTTACTGCCCGTTTTGACATAGATCGTTTCCATGATCGCGATGATGAAAGAAAGCCCCAAGGTCAGCGGCACGAACAAAAAATGATAAAGCGCCGTGAGGGCAAACTGCGCCCGGGACCAATCCACACTGCTAAGTTCAGTCATTATCTTCTCCTAAGGTTAAATTTTTGATCACAAATTCGCTTTTGCTAGCATCGTCTTTGAAGAGGGCGTTGAAATTCACATCAAAAACGAAGATCTTTAAGACGACCAAGATGATGAAAAGCTTGATGAGGATGATTTTCCATAGCGTTTTACCTAGGGTTAGATTTCTAAAGCCCTCTTTGTAAAAATTAAAAATTCTCAAAACAAAACGCAAAGCCATTGGTGATTCCCTAATTTCCTTCAAGTCCGTGTCAGTAAGACCGGGGGATTCTATTGAATCTTATGTTACGATAGACTTAAATTTAAAGATTTTGCGGAAGGGTTTTTATGCGAAAATTTGGAATTTTATTTTTGGTTTTATTGGCGTTTTGTGCTTGCGGTGTGAAAGAGGTCAATCCGCTCGGCACTTCTTTTGGGACTATCCATGATGGTGATCCTTTGAAGCTCGGGGATAATCCCACTCCTCCAGCCAAGCAGAAAACGCCCAGCCTTGTTGATGGGAGCGATTTAGTCCCCAAAACTCCAACTTCTCCGCTACCAAGGCCCATTTTAGGCGCGTCAAATTCCCCACTTTCAAGCGATTTTATGACGATTTTAGGTCCTAGCGGGGCGGCTTTGACCGTGTGGGCCTTAGCGCAGGGAAATTGGATTTGGGGCTATACCTTACTTGATAGCAAGAGTTTTGGCGATGCGCGTGTATGGCAGCTACTTTTACAGCCTAATGACATTGTGATGATAAAAAACGCCAAAACCCTCACCTGCCTTAACGCTTATAGAAATGGCATCGTCCATTATGCTTGTGATAATACCAACCAAGCCCAGCTTTGGAAGCTAAAGCCTATGGATAATGGTGCGGTTCAGATTGAAAATTTGGCTACGAAAAAATGCATTCAAGCGCCGATTACCAATCCTTTAGGGGATTTTAAGGTTTTTGGCATTTTTATTAAGGATTGTGAGGAAAAGGATAATTTAGACCAGCAGTGGTATCTCACAACCCCGCCTTTTAACGCGCAACCTTTATACAGAGAGGGATGAGAAAGATGAAAAAGATTTTATTTTGTTTGATTTTGGCCTTGAGTTTTGTTTGGGCAGATTTGGAAAAATTTAATGTTGGAACTTGGAATTTGCAAGGATCTTCTGCTTCAAGTGAGAGTAAATGGGGCATCAGTATCAGGCAGCTCATCACAGGAGAAAATGCTTTGGATGTTTTGATGGTGCAAGAAGCGGGCGTTTTACCCACTACGGCGATGATGACGGGCAGGATGGTGCAGCCCGGTGGCACGCCTATCCACGAATATAGTTGGAATTTAGGCACAAATTCGCGCCCTAATTCCGTTTTCATTTATTATTCTCGTGTGGATGTGGGGGCAAATCGTGTGAATTTGGCTATCGTTAGCCGTGTGCGAGCCGATGAAGTCTTCGTCCTACCGCCGCCGACCACCGCTTCACGCCCTATCATCGGCATACGCATCGGTAATGATGTTTTCTTCTCCATCCACGCTCTAGCACGCGGAGGAAACGATGCGGGCGCTATCGTTACGGCTGTGGATGAGTTTTTTAGAAACCGCCCTGAAATCAACTGGATGATAGCGGGAGATTTTAACCGAGAGCCAAGCACGCTTTTAAGGCTTGTGGATTTTGACCTAGCTAATCGTGTCAATATCGTCTTCCCGCCTAGCTTCACGCAAAGAAGTGGCGGGACGCTAGACTATGCCCTGACGGGCAGCTCTGCTAGGGGCAGGGCCTATATCCCGCCGGCCTTGAGTGCGATTTTGATGCTAGCTAGTCTTAGGACGCATTTGGTTTCGGATCATTTTCCTGTGAATTTTAGAAAATTTTAGGAGGACTTATGAAAAAATTTTTGGTGATTTTTTTATTTTTGACGCATTTTGCAGGTTTACTTTGGGCTGAGGGTGCTAATGATGATGAATTTGATGAAGATGTGACACAAATTTTTGCCCTAAGAAGCTTGGATAATGGCGTGATTTTGAGCGTTTTTAGAGATAGCACTAAGCTTATCCATCAAAATTGGCGACTCAGGGAAATCATCCTAAGCCCCGAGCTAAAGGCTAAGGATAAAATGGCCAAAAAAGCTCCTTTTGGTTATGTGCAGTTTGTAACACCTACTCAAGATGATACTTGTATGGCTATACTGCCTAGCGGATTTTTTGGCGCAAAGTCTTGCTCGGGTGATTTGCAAAGTGGAGATTTGGAGACCGTTTTTTCCATAATGCCGACCACAACTTCTGCCGTGCAAATTCGCTCTTTAGTTTTAAATTCTAACGAGTGTATTGGTACTTTTGAAAATCCTACCCTCCCGATAGAAAAGCGTTTTGGGCTTAAAAGGTGCATTTTTGACCCCTTTTCTGTCGCCGTGCCTAATGAGCTGATGATTTTGACCCCCGCACTCGTGAGGGCCAGTGTGCTGCAGTGATTTGGAGCCTTTGGGCTTCTATTTTTCTTAAAATTTTGCAAGCCCATCTAACTTTTTTGAAATTTTGTTTTTTTTTGTAGAATCGGGACAATTTAACTCTTAAAAGGTCGCCCAATGAAAAGGACTATCGTTTTGCTTTCCCTGCCCGTTTTTCTCAACGCAGTAGATTATCAAAATTCCACTTTTCCCGCATCCTTGCAGGTCACCACCAATCAAACGGACAAGGCCATCATCGATTGCAACTCTCAGCCGCAATCTTGCGTCTTTAACTACCAAGGCACAGGCGCTACAAATCCTTTCACCGTAACCATAAGCGATGGCATAACCTATAATCTAGAAGGACAAAATCCAACAACAGGAATTCCAGCAAACAAACGAAATCGCACGGCCCTGTATTTTGAAAGTCTCACCCAAAACGGGGGCACTTTTAAGCTTAGCGGCTTCAATCAATACATCCTCACGCAGAATTTAAGCATCACAGGCACAAATAGCGCAGCCAGCATCACCATCGAGGGACTGGATATTAGCAACAGCACCTTCTCCACGCCTAAGAATATGATCTTAAACAAGGCCACGCTCAAAACCGAAAAAATAAAAGACTTCCTCGTGGTTGGCACTAGCTCCTTCACGCAAGCGACGCTACAGACCCCACAGGCGACCTTTAAGGGCGATTTGACCCTGGATAAGGACTCCCAGCTCATCGTGGATAAGCTCATACTCACGGGGCAGGATGGGACGAAGCTTGAGGGCAGCACCCTGACCGTGCAAAATGAGGGCAGCATCAGGGTCAAAAATGACCTGTATAATGGAAGCAAAACCAACGCCGGTACTACCAATGACCTTTGCGCCACTTTGGGGATGTGTGGTAATGCAAAATTTGTCAACAAAGGCGGCACGATTAGCGTGGAGGGGAAGTGGGTCAGCGAGACTTTCACGGGGCAGAATTTGACCCATTCGACTCTTGAAATTCAAGGCGGCACCGTCACCGTGAAGGGTGGCTTTGAAAACAAGCAAGACTCCAGCATAAAATTCACCCCCCACAATGGGCAAATGGGGCAGCTCATCGTGGAGGGCAGCGGACTGGATAACAAGGGCAATATTGATGCGGACATCACAGGCATTACTACTCAAGGCAATATCGACCTGATACAAGGTAACATTTCTGGAAATAATCAAATCAACATAACCGCTAGCAATATGACAGAAACAAAATCTTGTCCCGATGGTTCTATAATGGTAGGTGTGAAGGGACAGCCTTTAACCTGTCCTACAACGGGCGGAGGAGGGAGTGGGAGCTCTGGAGGAAGTCAGGGAGGTGGCTCTGGAGGTGGCTCTAGTGGGGGTGGTGCCGGCGGTGGGAAGCCTCCAGCAACTCCGCAAATTCAGCAGCTTGAAAAGCTTGTCTATGGTGAGAGTGCGAATGCTAATGGCAGGGCTTTGTTACGAAGTTTGGCAATGGATGAGATCGTAAAGCCTAGCACCACGAGGAAAAACCGCCGCGCACTCACTGTCAATACCCTAGCCTCAAGTTCTGCGGCGATACAAAATTTCTTTGTCGTAAGCTCCTATAACGCTAATGTTTTAGCCGATATCATAGACGATGCGGATAAGGGTATAAGAATGAGCTATCTTTCTTTACCTAATGCAAGTTTGGACGCGATGAGGGATAGAGAGTGGCTAAGTGGAGGGCGTGAGTATGCAAATTTTGACCTTAGCACCTTTGGTTCTGGCTTTTTGGGTGAGGGTAGGGGGTATACCTTTGGTGTGCGGCTTAATGCCTACAAAGAATTTAACGACAATCTTTTGCGCTTTGAGGGGGATTTTGGTTATAGCTCGCTTTTAAAACGTGATGATTATCATAAGGCGAGTTCTAAGGGGAGGATTTTTGGGCTAGGGCTTAGTCAGTATTATGATTTTGGTACGTTTGAAACGCACAATAGACTTTATGCGGGCTATGGGAATTTTGACACTTCAAGAACCATTGTTTTTCCAGCCTTTAATCTCAACGCCACAGGGGGCTATGATTATGCGCAGCTTCATTTGCAAAATTTGCTTTTTTATAAACTTGAAAATGGCCTTAAGCCCTTCGTGGGACTGGAGCAAAATTTCAACCATCGCTCTAAAATCGATGAAAATGGCAACGCCGTGCCGCTAAAAATGCCGACCCTTAACGCTTACAATGTGGATGGGATTTTGGGCTTGAGTTGGGGCGGAAGCTTTGAGGAGGGGAGCTTTGTGAATTTAAGCGGCGGCCTTTTAGCCACCCTCATCAATACAGAAAAAAGGCAGCATTTTACGAGCAACACGGGGGAAATTTTAAGCTACAAAGCGCCTTATCGCTTTAAGGCTTTTATGAATTCTGGGCTTTATTATTACTTCTTGCCCAATGCCTTGCTGGGCGTGGAGGGCTTTTACAAAAATAGCTTCAACAAAAGCGAACTGGGGTATTTGGGGGGGAATTTGGTTTTCAAGTGGGAATTTTAGCGCCTTTTGAGCGGGTGGAGTGCGAGCGACTCAATGCGCGACTCTAGCGCAACTCTAAAAAATTCTTTCAAAATTTAAGCTTCGTTTTTTTTTTTTTTGTAACAATGCAAGCTTCTAATAATTTTTAAAGGATTAAGCGATGCGAAAGAATTTGAGCGTGGTCGGCAGACTCACGATATACATGGGGATTTTGGTGATTTTTATCCTAAGCGTTATGAGCGTTTTCAACTACATAGACTCTAAAATCAGTGCGAGAAATTTTTTAAAAGATGTGCAGAAAAGCACTTTAAATTCCACAAGTATGGCCTATGAGACCTACAAAAAAATCAAAAAAGCCAGCATGGAATCCATAGCCATAGAGCTCGCCACAAAGCTAGAGCGCGAGGAGGACATTTACGATCTCTTGTCCTTTGCTAGGGAGGTGCTGCAATTTGATTCGGTCTTTTTTGGCTACGATAAAACGGGCAAAATATACTTAAGCAATGGAGATTACTTGGATCTTAGCAAAAATTACGATGTTACAACCCGCTTTTGGTATAAGGAGGCTAAGGCTACAGGGCACATCGTGGTGACCAAGCCCTACATCAGTCAAAGTACGGGCAATGCAGCCATAGGCTACGGGGTGCCCGTTGTCAAGGATGGCAAAGTGGTCGGAGTTGTGGGGGGTGAGTATAACTTGGCCCGTTATTCTAAGGATATACTGTCGGTAGCGAACCTCAATGACGCCTACGCCGCAATCTACGACAAAGAGGGCAACATCATCTTCCACGAGGATGCGCAGCAACTTTTAAAGCAAAACGCCCTCAGCACGAGCATAAATGGCATCCTAAAGGCCAATCCTTCGTTTTTGAGCGAAAAGACGCTTTTTTCAGTTACCAACAGCAAGGGCGTGGATCACGATGCGGTTTGTATTGAAACCGATGAAAAAGATTATGTCATTTGCACCCTCACCCAAAGCGAAATTTACCTCAACAATCTTCGAGAAATTGTTTTAAAACAAGTTTTAATCGGCACCATAGCCATTGTCATTGCTCTGATTTTTGTGAGAATTTCCATCAAAAAAACCCTATCCCCCCTCTCCCTCATCCTTTCAGGGCTCAACTCCTTCTTCGACTTTCTCAA
>NZ_JAUMZG010000039.1 GCF_030528245.1 Campylobacter sp. | reverse complement strand
AAAAATTTCAAGGACACCAATGTCAGCTCCAGGACCCTCCAGGGCCTTGAGCTTTTGGTTTAAATTTTAAGCCTCATATCGCCCTTTTTGATCCAGCCGATTTTGTAGAAAAATTCAGAAAAAGCTAAGGTTAAAGCGGCGGGCAAAACGAAGTGCATCAAAAGAATTTTGATGAGCGTGTCCCCACTCAGTCCCATCGCCTCCAAAGTGCCAAACTGCCCCACAAAGCCACTCGTCCCCATACCCGCACCGCTTGGGATATTTTGCATGTCAAAAACCATAATCGCCACGGGTCCCAAGATCGCTGAGCTCAAAATGGGCGCTATCCAAATTTTTGGATTTTTAACGATGTTTGGAATTTGCAGCATCGAAGTGCCAAGTCCTTGTGAGAAAAGGCCATTGAGTCCGTTTTCTTTGTAACTTGCCACCGCAAAGCCTACCATCTGGCAGCAGCAGCCCACGCACGCCGCCGCTGCCGCCTCGCCGTTTAGGCCTATCATGATGGCTATGGCCGCCGAGGATACGGGCAGGGTCAGCAAAACGCCCACGCTCACCGATAAAATCACACCCATGAGTAGAGGCGCTAGATGCGTGGCCTCATTGAGCCAAGTGCCGAAGATGACGAGCATTTGAGCTAGGCTAGGCCCTATCAAAAAAGCCACGCAAATTCCACTTGCTAGCGTTACGAGGGGGGTGAGGATGATGTCGATTTGTGTTTCTTTGCTGACGATTTTACCCAGCTCTGTGGCGATGCAAGTGGCGATAAAGGCTGTGATGAGGGAGCCTAGCTCATTGGCCACAAAACCCACACTAGCGCAGGAAAAAATCACCAAAGGCGGCGCCTTTAGCCCGTAGGCCACCGCCACGCCTATGCTAACGCCCAAGCAGGACATTATCTTGCCCCCCATCTCTCTCACCACATCCAAAGACAAATAAAGCCCTATTTGCGAGATGATGAGGCCTATGATGAGCGAAGAAAACAGCCCCAAAGCCATAAAGCTCAGGGCGTCAATCCCGTATCTTTTAAGAGAAAATTCGATTCCTTTTCTTTCTAAAAAAGCTTTCATTAGTATTCCTTGTGAGGGGCTAGGCCCCGAAATTTAAAGATTTTTAAGCATACTTTCATAAGCCTTTTGAGTGCCCGGACGCACCGTGGAGGATAGGCTTACGATGATGATGACTGCACTTGCACACACAAAACCCGGCACGATTTCATAGATTGGAAAATTCAAAGCACTTGCTAGGAAATTTTTCCACGCCACCACGACCACGGCTCCTGTTATCATCCCTGCGATCGCCCCCGCTCGCGTCATCTTGCTCCAAAAAAGCGAAAAAAGCATCACCGAGCCAAAGCTCGCCCCAAAGCCCGCCCACGCGTAGGCGACTATGCTTAGGACGCTGGAATTTTTATCCGTGGAGATGAGAAAGGCGATGAGCGCTACGAGTAAAACGCCTATCCTGCCTAGCTTCATCACGGTTTGCGAGCTGGCATCTTGCCTAAAGATGCGGCGGTAAAAATCCTCGGCTAGGGTCGAGCTTGAGACCAAAAGCTGCGAGCTGGCCGTGCTCATGATGGCCGCTAAGATCGCGCTCAGTAAAATTCCTGCGATCCAAGGGTTGAAGAGCAATTGACTCATGATGATGAAGATTTTTTCAGGATCTTGTAGGCTGAGGTTGAATTTATGCACATAAGCTATGCCCAAAATCCCTATCAAACACGCACCGATGAGGGAAATCACCATCCAAGAAATCCCCACGAAAGTAGCCGTTGGAATTTCCTTAGTGGAGCGGATGGACATGAAGCGCACCAAAATGTGCGGCTGCCCAAAATACCCAAGCCCCCAAGCAAGGGCCGAGACGATAGAGAGCGCCGAAATCCCCTCGACCATGGATAAATTCTGTGGCTTGATCTCGCGCACGATGCCCATCGCCTCATCAAGGCCTCCTAAATTTGAAAGCATCACCAAGGGCACGATGATGAGGGCGCTCATCATCAAAAGCCCCTGAATCATATCTGTCCAGCACACGGCCTTATAGCCGCCCAAAAAGGTATAAACCACGATGATGAGCGTGCCCGTAGTGAGTGCGTAAGCGTAATCGATGCCAAAGGTGCTCTCAAAAAGCTTCGCCCCGCCCACAAGCCCTGAGGAAACGTAAAAGGTAAAAAACACCAAAATCACCACCGCGCACACGATGCGCAAAATGTGCTTGTCATCATCAAAACGCGTTTCAAAATAATCCGGAATCGTAATGCTATCTGCGATCACGCTGGTATAAATTCTAAGCCGCTTCGCCACAAAGGCCCAGTTTAAAAAGGCCCCCACGCTCAGCCCGATGGCGATGTAGCTCTCCACCAATCCCCCGACATACAAGGCGCCGGGTAGGCCCATCAAGAGCCACGCGCTCATATCGCTAGCCCCAGCACTCAATGCCGAGACCACAGGACCCAGTGAGCGCCCACCCAAAAAATAGTCCTCTGTGCCTTTGTTTTTCGTGTAAAAATAAAAGCCGATGAAGAGCATCAGGGCTGAGTAGGCGATGAAGGTGATGGCGATTTCTGTGTTGATTTGCACGAGTTGCATGCTTTCTCCTTGAAATTTAGTTTTTTAGGCCGCGGATGCCAAGATTGCCGTAGCGGTGGTAGGACAGGCTAAGGGACTTTTCGTTGTGATAATAAAGCAGCTCAAAGCGACCGTTGAGCAGGGGCCTGTCGCGGATGATGATTTTGGCTTCTTTGGCGGCGGCCTGATAGACTGGGTCGGCCCCATCAGCCCTAGCGTGATAGCGGACGCGCTCAAAATGAGAAATTTTAGCGATGAACTCACCCACGCCCTCTTGGACAAACCGCGCTTTAAGCCCCGCGGCCCTGCAAAATTCTCGCGCGAATTCGGCCCCTTTTTCATAGCTCACACAGAGCTCCACGCCTGAGATATTCGCCGCCAAAACCACGCCCAAAATATCTCTCAAACCATCCTCCTCGCATACCCTGAAGGCTAAATTTTTGATTTTTGTGTAGGAAAAAAGATTATCCTCGCCGCGGATATTCACATAGTCTTTTGCTCGGCCAAATTCGTGCTTGTGATGATGGGCGTAGGACTTGGCCATGATGATGGCATCACTCAGGGCGGTTTTATCGCTAGAATCCGCACTCAAATCGAGCTTTTGCAAGGCCACCGAAAACTCATTTTCTAGCAAATTTTCATCCGCTTTTGCTTTTATATCCACAAACTGCGTGATGTAGTTGTAAATTCCTACCTTTCTGCCAAAGCCTATGGCGGATTTTTTCACGCCGCCGAAGGGTTGACGCAGCACGATGGCGCCCGTTGTGGGCTTGTTGATGTAAATATTCCCCGCCTCAATGCGCTGCGCAAAATACTCCCACTCCCGCTCATCCAGACTCTCAAGTCCGGCCGTAAGCCCATAGCCTGTGAAATTTACCAGCTCAATCGCCTCTTGCAAATCCCTCGCTCGCATCACGCTTAAAATCGGCGCAAAAAGCTCATTCATATGCGTGAAAGCACCCTTTTTGACGCCATATTTTATGCCGGGGGTCATTAGGTGCGGGTTGTCATCGATGAATTTTGGCTTTAGCACCCACTCCTCACCGGGCTCTAGCTCATTGATAGCCCTTAAAAGCTTTTCGCTGGGTTTATCGCAAAGCGCGCCCAGCTTGTTTTTAAGCGCGAAAGGACTGCCCACCGCCAAAGACGCCGCCGCATCCACAAGCGCCCTTTTGAATTCCTCATCCTCATAAACCTCATCTTCAAGCACGAGCAGGGAGGTGGCCGAGCATTTTTGCCCAGAATTTGAAAAGGCCGAGTGGATGATGTTTTTCACCGCGCTATCCCTGTCGGCAAATTTGGAAACGATGGTGGCGTTCTTGCCCCCTGTTTCTGCGCTCAAAAGTAGGGCAGGATTAGCCTCTAGCATCGCATAGGCCGTATCCTCGCCGCCTGTGAGTATGGAAAATTTCACCGCTGCATCGCTCAAAATGTGCGCAGAAATATCCCCACCCCTAGCCGGGAGAAAAATGAGCGCGTCCCTAGGAACCCCTGCATCCCAAAAGCACTCACAAAGTCTATAGCCCGTGAGGGTGGAGAGGGAGGAGGGCTTGTAGAGGACGACATTGCCAGCGGCTAGGGGCGCGGCTATGGTGCCAGCAGAGATGCCGATGGGGAAATTCCACGGTGCGATGGTGAGGCCTATGCCCTTGGGGGTGAAGGTGGTGTGCGGATTTTGCTCCTTGAGCTTTTCTAAAGAACGCGGATAAAATTCCACAAAATCGATAGCCTCGCTCACCTCAGGGTCGATTTCTAAAAAGGTCTTGCCCGTCTCAAGCGCGGCGATGCCTATCAAATCCCCCCTGCGCTCACGCAAAAGCTGGGCGACTTTGGCTAGGATTTCATAAATTTCTCGATGGCTTTTTTGAGGAAAGTGGGAATTTTTTGCCTGCTCCAGAGCCTTTTTAAGCTGCGCCTCCCCCGCCAAATGCGTCCTGCCTATGATGCGATTTGTGATCTTGTCCCTCACTTCTAGGACGCTTAAATTTTCTTTTTGAAAATTCACCTCCCCCGCCACAGGATAGACCTCAAGCCCCTGTAAATTTTCATACCGAGCCTTGATATTTTGCGCCCAGAGGCGGTTTTGCGGCAGGATGAAGTCCGTGTCGCTTTCGTTTTTAAATTCTTGGCTTTCACGGGGGCTTAAAGCGTTTGCCTTTTGATTTCTATCCTGCTTTCTGCGCGTGGAGTTGTCGAGGTTTGAAACGCCCTCAAGCGCGCTCAAAAAGAGGCTTTTTTGCTCCTCCCATGCCTTTGAGCCGACCTTGAGATTGAAAAAATGGCGCATGAAGTTGTCCTCGCTCGTGTTTTCATCCAAGCGGCGCACGAGGTAGGCGATGGCGTTGTTAAAATGCGTCCCCTCACACACAGGAGCGTAAAGGATCAAATCGTGCATTTTGGACAGCTCATAAGAGCATTGCAAGCTCATGCCCTCAAGCATCTCAAAGGTAAAGCTCTCCTGTGCCCCCGCCTCACTGATGCGCGTGTAGGCGTAGGCGATTTCGAAGATATTATGGCTGGCGATGCCGATGTGGATGGATTTGAAATTTTCATTTTCCAGCACGAGATCTAGCATTTTGTTGTAGTTACTATCGGTGTCGATCTTGCGGCTAAAAGTCGGCAGCGCCCAGCCCCTTTGACTGGCGATGGTCTCCTCGCTTTCCATATTGGCGCCCTTGACGAAGCGGATTTTTATGGGCTTCATCCCCTTTGCAACTCGCTCTTTTGAAAAGGCGAGAAGCTTTTCAAGATACACGTAAGAGTCAGGAATGTAAGCCTGCAGCACGATGCCAGCGCTTATGTCAAATTGCGCCACGCTCTGCATAAAGGCCGCCACTGTCAGCTCTAGGTCTCTAAACTCCTCCATGTCCAAATTGATAAATTTACTCACGCCCTGCCTTTTCTCCTCCGCAGCAGCAAGGGCGTAGAGGCTATTTAGGCGCTTCACAACCTCCTCTTTGGAGTGCTCAAAGTCGATGATGTTGATTTGAGAAAAAATTGTCGTGATCTTGATGGAGATGTAGGTAATGTGGCTTGATTTTAGGGCTTGCTCGTATTTTTGCATGCGGCATTGGCTCTCAGCCTCGCCCAAAACCTCCTCGCCGATCAGGTTGACATTGAGCGTGATGTTTTGCTCCCTGCGCCTAGCGATGTGCGGGGCCAAAAAGCCCTCATCCGCATCCAAAACCATAGCCTTCGTATCCTCGCGCAAATGGGAGATGAAAAAAGGCACGCTAAACTTGGGCGCGAATTTTCCCAAATTCAAAAAGACAAGAAGCAAGAATTTTTCAAAGGGGGAGAAAAAATCCGCGATGCCAAATTTGCCCAAAATGTGCTCGATCAGCTCAAAACTCGCCCCCCTGTCCTTGCAGCGGAAAGAGCGGTCGAGTAATTCTATCAGCATCACTTTGTTTTTGGGATTGTTGAGGAGTTTTTGCATCTTGGCGTGAAACGCCCTCTCGCTCGCGGAGAGATTTTGCTCTATGGCATGCTGCAGCTTTTCCGCCAGAGCTAAGGTTTTTTGTATCATTGAGGGTTCTTTCCTAGAATTTTCGCAATGATATAAAAATTTAGTAACAGGGTAAAATTTTCAAACGAGCGCGATTTCTTCGGCGCTTTTTGCCGTGCAAAGCCCGATGATTTTGGCCCCAAGTCCCTCATCGTGAAGGGCTTTTAGCAGACCCTCACCCCGCTTCTCATCCACCGCGATCAAAAGCCCTCCGGAGGTTTCAGGAGCGCAAAACAAAAGCGCATCTTCTTGCAGGTGGGGGGCGAATTTTTTCACAAATTCATAGTTTTGATAGGCCCCAGCCGGGATCAGTCCCAGCTCAAAATACGCCCTCGCACCCTCAAGCAGGGGCAGCTCATTTTGAAAAACACGCCAAGAAATTTGCCCATTGAGCATCTCAACCAAATGCCCCAAAAGCCCAAAGCCCGTCACATCACTCATCGCGCTTGCCCCAAAATGCACCGCGAGGCGACTCGCCTTTAAATTCAACCCCAGCATGCCCTCAAGCATAGGCCCCAAATGCTCATCTTTTAGCATCTCACCCTTCAGTGCCGTGCTCAAAATCCCCACGCCCAAGGGCTTGGTTAAAATCACCACATCGCCGACCTTCGCGCCGTTGTTGGCGATGAATTTTTGCGGATGCACCCTGCCCGTTACGCTCAGTCCAAAAAAAAGCTCCGCGCTCTCGATGGTATGCCCACCGACCACAATCGCGCCGCATTCTTGCACCTTGTCATTAGCCCCGGCTAGAATTTCACCCAAAAGCTCCAGATCATGATGGTAGCTGTCAAAGCCCGTGATGTTGAGGGCGTTGAGCGCCTCACCCCCCATGGCAAAAATGTCGCTAAGAGCGTTCGCAGCGGCGATGGCGCCAAAATGATACGCGCTATCGACCACGGGCGTGATGAAATCAAGACTCTGCACGAGGGCCAAATCAGGACTTATCTGATACACGCTCGCATCCTCGTTGGTGTGGATGCCGCTGAGTAGGGCTGCATGGGGCCGCATGAAGCTTAGGATGGTTCGCAGACCGCACGGGTCCAGTTTAGCTGCTCAGCCTGCGGCCTTGACGAAGCGGGTTAAATTTTGATTTTTATACTGCATTTTCCCTCACAAAGTGATGATTTTTGCCTTGCTGAAAAGCTCGCTCAAAATAGCGTAGGCATTGCCCACGCTGCCGATTTTTAGCGCCTTTGTTTTTCCAAAAAATTCCAAACACGCCCCGCAGCTTACAAGCTCCACGCCTATGTTTTCAAGCCCTCGCATCGCCTCGTGCGCAGGGTGCGTTTCCTCGCAGTTGATGAGGACGCTTTCATTGACGCAGAGGATTTTTGCGGGGCGACTTTCAAGCTCTCTTAGGGTGTCCAAAAAGCCCACCAGTAAATTTTTGCCCAGCTCACCCGTGCCGATTTTATCACTTTTGAGGAACAAAACACTCCCCACGCTCTCATCCGCCAAAGTCGAGGAGGCCCCGCTCTTCTTACGCACCCTGATGCGAATTTCTCCCGCGTTTTCTTCTAAAACGGGGTTTAAATTTAGGGAGTTTAAAAATTTCAAAACATTGTTTTTTGAAATTTCTGAGTTGAGGAGGATTTCCAGCTCCTCTCCCTCAGAAAGCCCCTCCAAGGCTCTTTTTGTCTGCACCACAGGGGCGGGGCAGGTGAGATTTTTACCATCGATTTTCATCCCTTCTCCTTTGTAAATTTCAGTTGCGCCTCGCGTAGTCATCGTAGGAAAATTCGCGCACCATTCTTAGAGAATTCTCCCGCGTCAAAAGGGCTAGATTGGGCAATTTGACCCCGTTGAAGGTTGTATTTTTCACGATGGAGTAGTGGATTTGATCCAAAAAAACGATCCTATCCCCGCGCTCAAGCTCCCTTTTGAAGGCATACTCCCCCATCACATCGCCAGCTAGGCAGGTATTTCCCGCTAGCAAATAGGCCCTCTCGTCCTCCTGCGGGGGGGTGACCTCCTCCCCCTCCCTCGTGCCCAAAATCCTAGCCCCTAAAACCTCGCTCGTGTAGGGCATGATGATGGTATCTGGCATGTGCGCCTCGCTTGAGACGTCCAAAATGGCGATTTTTTTCTCATTTTCAACGATGTCAATCACCGAAGCGACCAAAACCCCCGCTTGCCAGCCCACGGCCTCACCGGGCTCCAAATACACCTGCACGCCAAATTTATCGCTAAAGCCCTTGCAAAGTCTGATGAGCTTTTGCACGTCATAGCCCTTTTTTGTGATGTGATGGCCCCCGCCGAAATTCACCCAACTCACCCGCCTTATCCAGCGACCAAATTTAGCCTCAAAGACCCTCAAAACCGCCTCCAGACTATCCGCACTCTCCTCGCACAGGGCGTGAAAATGAAGCCCACTCACCCCGCTCAAATCCGCCCTCTCTAAATCCTTGCTCAAAATTCCAAGTCGGGAGTAGCGACCGCAGGGATTGTAAAGCGCCTTAGGCGCGAAAGAATGCTCCAGATTGCAACGCAGTCCCAAAGCCGCAGTCTGCGTTTTGAGCCTGAATTTTTCAAACTGGGCAAGGGAGTTGAAGACGATGTGCCCCGATAGAGCGGCGATCGCGTCCATCTCGTCCTCTTTGAAGGCGGGGGAGTGAGTGTGGATTTCTTTGTCCATGAATTCCTTGGCAAATTGCGCCTCCCAAAGCCCACTGCAAGTGCAGCCGTGGAGGTATTCGCCTACGATTTGCATCGCGCCCGAAAAGGCAAAGCCCTTCAGCGCTAAAAGCACCTTCGCACCGCTTTCTTCGCTCACGCGTGCTAAGAGTTCACAGTTTTTTCTGAGTTTGTCCTCTTCTAAAACATAAGCGGGAGTAGGAAAATCGCTTTTCAAGTAGGCTAGCATCCTTATCCTTGGGGTGAAATTGGCATCTTAAAAAAATTTAAGACCTATCATAACATAAGATTCAATAAAATCTCCAGTTTTACCGACACGAACCTGAAGGAAATTAGGGAATCGCCAATGGCTTTGTGTTTTGTTTTAGAATTTTTATTTTTACAAAGAGGGGTCTTAGAAATCTAACCCTAGGTAAAACGCTACGGTAGCTCTCCTTCATATGCTATGAATTCCTACAAACTCATGAGAATTTCAGCCAAATTTTAATAAAAAGCACATCATCAAGGCGAAAAAATCCTAACACAAAATGCGGGGGTTTTGTTTTATAATGCTCGTTTTAAAGGAGTTTCGATGCTGAATTTACAGAACAAAAAAAGCGCATTTTTTAAAAAATTACACAACGCCCTGGGTCTTGATAAAATTCAAAAAAATATCGAGCTCATAGAAAGAAGGCAGTTTTTACACATCTTCGCGAAAAATGCGCAAAATCCCACAAAAAACGACTTTAAAAACAATCATTTCGTGCTTTTTGACTACGCGCATTATACGCATCTTGGCTATCACAATCTGGGCGATTTTATCCAAACCATCGCCACAAAAGCCGCCATTGAAAAAAAATTCCCCCAGTCAAATTTTGAACACGCCAGCAGCGAAGGCCTGATATTCAAGCAAGGCGGGGGCATAGTCATCATGCAGGGCTACTTCGCACTCAGCCACAGCTTCCTCCCGCCCCCTAGCCTTTTGAGCGTTTTCATCGGCACGCATTTTAACCTCGCAGCGATGAATTTCATACAATTTTTCCACGCGCATTTCCCGCAGTATTTCAAA
Source organism: Campylobacter sp. (assembly GCF_030528245.1). GTDB lineage: Bacteria > Campylobacterota > Campylobacteria > Campylobacterales > Campylobacteraceae > Campylobacter_D. The sequence continues at coordinate 3,362 of NZ_JAUMZG010000039.1, read as the reverse complement.
AATAAGGACATAGGCTGCAGGGACCTTCACACCCTAGAATTTTGCCAAAAAATGGGCTTTAGGGCATATCTTTCGCGTTGCCTCACCCTCACCTTAGATAGGCGTGAAAAAAATGCGGGGCAAGATAAAATTTTTTTCGTTAATGTGGGGGAGGATTTGCTTGAATTTATCCCTGAAAATTTGCGCAAAAAGGCAGAAATCATCAATCAAAAGTCCATCAAAATAGAGCATGAGCCAAGTTACACGCAGGAGCATTTTTTCCAAAAAACGCACAATTTGCTCAAGCGCTATCAAAATGAAGCAAAGCTCATCATCACCACAGGACTTCACATCGCCTCGCCCTGCACGGCTATGGGGATTCCGGTTGTTTTGATCGCTGAAAATGAGGAGCAGCGGGGGCGCTTCTCGGCTTTGGAGGGCATCATTCGCATCCACACTAAGGCAGAGCTTGAGAAAAATGCGGTGGATTTTGCCCCGAAAGTGCCTGATATTGAGGATTTAAAAGAAGCGATGCTGGAGAATTTAAAACGCAGTGTCGCTAAGGAGCGAGGGGAAGAGGTCGACGCGCAAAGGCTTGAAAAACTGCGCGAATTTATAGCCTCCTACCGAGCGAGCCGCTTTCATTAAGCTTTAAAAAAGATTGGTTAAAATGCGTGTGCTACTAAATTCAAAGGAAAAATGATGGCTTATGCAATGGGTGATTTGAAAAAAGGCTTGAAAATAGAAATCGATGGCGTTCCGTTTAAGATAGTGGAGTATCAGCATGTGAAACCGGGTAAGGGGCCTGCCTTTGTACGGGTGAAAATCAAGTCCTTCATTGATGGCAAGGTTTTGGAAAAAACCATCCACGCTGGGGACAAGTGCGAGGCGCCAAATTTAGAAGAAAAGACGATGCAATACCTCTACGATGACGGGGAGAACTGCCAGTTTATGGACACGCAAAGCTATGAGCAAGTCGCCATCAGCGATGAGGATGTGGGCGAGGCGAAAAAATGGATGCTAGATGGCATGATGGTCGATGTGCTTTTTCACAACGGCAAGGCCATAGGCGTGGAAGTGCCGCAGGTGGTCGAGCTCAAAATCATAGAAACCGCGCCCAATTTTAGAGGCGACACGCAGGGCTCAAATAAAAAGCCCGCGACACTTGAAACGGGCGCTGTGGTGAGCATACCCTTTCACATTTTAGAGGGCGAGGTTATCAGGGTCGATACCACACGCGGAGAATATATAGAAAGGGTGAAAAACTAGGCCTTCAAAATGCGTGAAAATTCCAGCATGGCGGCGATGAGAAAGTCCTTTTTTGCAAGTTTTGGATTGGTTTTTAGCTCGTATTCTGTTTGCAAAAGAAGCTTGAAAATTTGATGATATTGCACGAGCTTGAATTTCAAGGCTTGGTTTTTTAATTTCTCCGCGGCGGCAGGGGGCGGGGCGTAACCTAGCAGATCTTTAAGGTCGATTTTGCCGTTGATTTTTGCGTACATGGCGATTTGAAAAAAGCGATAAAAAGCGCTAGAAAGGGCGTTGATGAGGGCGATTTCGTTGAATTCCTCCAAAATTTTTTCCAACTCAATGCCGATGCTTTCGTGGCTTAAAAGCTTATCCAAAAAGCCGTCAAAATTCGCAAAACTAAGGGCAGGGCAGTATTGTTTGATGGTGTTTTCATTGATGGCTAGGCCCTCAAATTTATTCAGCTCGGCCCCTGCCAAATATAAATTCTCATCAAAGCCCAAAAAAAGGCTAGCAAGGGCATTTTGAGTCGCGTCAATCTTAAGCTCTCTAGCCCTCATCGCTAAAAGCTCCACACCCTCTTTTAACCCACCAACCTTAAAAAATCTTGCAAAATGATTTTCAAAAATTTTCTCAAGCTCCCCCTGACGCGAGCCCTCATCATAAAGCTCGAGCAGAAAAAAATTATCCGCGTTGATTTTGCACAGGGAAATTAGGGCTTTCAAATCCTTAGCGGATGGCTTTTTGTGGCATTTTAGCTCCAAAAGCTTTTTTTGACTGAAAAGCGACCCCAAGGCCAAAAAATCACTCGCCCTAGAAAAATCATACTCCTCAAAATAAAGCCGCAGACTCTCCTCGGCGGCAAATTTTTTCTCGATAAAATTCGCATAAAGCTCGGTTTGAAAATTATCCGAGCCATAAAGCAGAAAAAAATTAGGAAATTTTCCACTGGAATTGAGCAGATTTTGCAGCTCGCGCCTATACATCACCTCACCTCGCTCACAGAAACGATGATGCCAAAAATTTTCGCCATCACAATGTCCGCATCCTCAATCCTCACCCGCACCCTTTGGAATAAATTCGCCCTCTGCCCTATCAAAATCACATCCGCCCCCTTGATGGTATCATCAAGCCTTGCGATCGCGACATTTTCGTTTTCTATGATGAGGGCCTCAAAAATTTGCCCCACATTTTTCGCAGCCCAGCGCGCAAATTTCCTATCCATAAAATCATAAGCGACCTTATCCGCCTCCCGCTCCAGCGTGCTTAAATTCTCACAAGTGCTTTGGATGTTTAAAAGCAGGTATTTATAAAGTTTTGCATCTTGGTTTTCTCCAGCCTTTAAAAGCCTGTGCAAAATCAAATCAGAATACCGCCGAATGGGACTTGTGAAGTGGGTATAGCGCTCAAAGCCAAGGCCAAAATGCCCCGCATTTTCACTCGCATAAACGGCCTTTTTTTGCGCCTTGATGATGAGCTTATCGACCTCTGCGCGCAAATCAAGCTCCGCGGCCAAGACCTGAATGTCGCGGATCAACTCGCTTAAATTTGCCTTAAATTTAACGTCAATGCCCAGGCCAGAAAGCTCCCTTAAAAGCTTACGAATTTTTTTGCCATCCGCGCTCAGGTGGTTCCTAAAAACCCCCACCTCAATGCGCTTTGCCGCGGCTTTGTTGGCAAGGAGCATGCATTCTTCGATCAAATTATGCGAGGGCGTGTCCCTCTCATAACGGGTAGCCTTGAGGCTTAAACTTTCGTCCAAAAGCATCCTCAGCTCTTCGGTTTTGAATTCAAAGGCATTTTTAAGCCGCTTTGCCCTTAGTTTTTGCGTGAGTTTGAAAAGGGGATAAAGCCAAGAAAGCTCGCCAAGATCGGGCTTTTGCTCTAAAATTGCATCCACCTCATCGTAATGAAAACGCCGCTTGGAATGAATCAGCGCCTCAAAAAGCTCCTCTTTTATCACTTTAAATTCCGTATCAAAACTCAGCTTAAAACAATAAGCCAAGCGGTCCTCGTGAGGCCTTAAGGAGCAGATATTTTCACTCAGGGCGCGGGGCAGCATGGGGATGGCCCTGTGCGGGAAGTAGATAGAAAAGCCCCGTGAGCGCGCCTCCTTATCCATGGCAGAATAGGCA
>NZ_JAUMZG010000003.1 GCF_030528245.1 Campylobacter sp. | reverse complement strand
TATACCATCACTACAAAAAAATCTTTGACGAGGAGCTTGAGGGGCTCAAAAAATCACGCCCCGACATCGTAGCTTCGTGGAAATTTTATGCGGAGTTTGAAAAAATTTCACACTAAAATCGCGGCTGGTTTTGATTCATCTCGGTCAAGGGGCGGTTTAAAAAATTTATTTTGCATTAAATTTTTTTTGCATAAAATTGTCCAATTTTAAATTTTGTCAAGGAGAACTTTGATGGAGTTTTTGGAACTTTTACTCGTGCTGATCGCTATGGTTTTGATCATCATAAAGCCGCAGAAAGAAAGGCTCGCCTTCGGTTTGGTTATGGTTTCTTGGTTGATCATGATTTTTTATTATGTGGGTCATAAAACAGGCGCACTTTTAACGGTGATGAATTTATAGGAGTTGGCAATGTGTGAAATCCACAAAACAAAAAATTTCTACACCCTAATGTGCTGGGCAGGGTTTTTGATCATAATCTTGCCCGTAGGGATCGCAAATTTAGTCTTCGGCTACATGCTTGGCGATAGCCCTTGCACACTTTGCTGGGGGCAAAGGGAGGCGATGATATTCATCGGCGTGATGGCGCTTTTCATCGTCCGCTATGGACTTAAGGGCAAATATCTGGCCGCCCTTTTGATCATGACCGCTTTTGGACTTTACCAGTCCTTTGCTCATTATGGCAATCACGCTCACAGGGATCTGGATCAGGGCTTTGGTTTGGCGGTGTTTGGCATACATACTTATTTTTGGGCTGAGGTAGTCTTTTGGGCTGTCGTTTTGCTCTTGGGTGTGATTTTCGCCTTTGCGCCAAAATTTAGCGCCTTTGATGAGGAAATGGGCGGGGAAAAGGTGAGAAAATTTACAAATTTTAGCTTCATGGCCGTGCTTGCGAGCACGCTCATCATCGCCTCCAATGTCTTTCAAGCCTTTGTCAGTACGGGCGTTCCGCCCTATGTGGGGCAAGGGGATCCTGTGAGATTTAGCCTCAATCCAAAATACATCATTTGGAGCACAGGTGGCTGGGATGGTTTGTGGCAGAATATTTCATTTTTAGGCAAACGCGATGTGAAAGCGCCCGATTATGCCTTCGCTCCAGCCGGTGAAAAACTGGGCATCAACTTCGACAACGACAGCGCCAATTCTCCCTTTGAAAAAATCAGCTCCGAGCTTAAAATCACGAGTGAGCAAATCATTGCTTATGATAAGCCTATCAATAGTTTGGATTATATCAATGGTGAGTTTGTGGCCAGCTCTAAATTTGATGTGGCCTTTTTAAACGATGATTTTAGCGTGAAGGACGCCTTTGAATTGGATCCTTATTTTTCAGCAACCATCGATCCCATCATTGGCATCATTCCCTACATGCAAAATAAATTTATCCTCATGGGCTCGAATAAGTCTTTTTTAAGATTTGACAAAAATCCTAAGGCCGATGAGGCTTTGCAGTATGCGGATTTCATCAAGGGTGCGGATAAATTTGAAGGACAAGGCGATGGCCTAGGACGCGGTAGGCTGGATACTGTCCGCTCTAAATTCCATCATGTGGCTAGCATTACAAGTGATGATAGATATTTTTATCTTGCCACCGTGCCAAACAATAAGGACGCTAAAAGTTTTGTGATTTCTAAATTTTCCCTAAAAGATAGAGTGCTTTCTGGAGAATTCACGCCCAAGGCAGCTCTAAAGGAGGGCAGAACTTTAGGGGATTTATACATCACTTCCATGACGCAAAGGAATGGAGAGCTTTACGCTTTGAGTAAAAATCACAATGTTATCGTCCTCATCGATCCCGACAAAGAGGAGCTTACAAGGGTCATCGCCTATCCTAGCTCCATCACAAACGCAAGAAGCCTCTTTTTCAAGGATGACAGGCTTCACATTCTTTCTTATCAAGAAGGTGCGAACAAGCTTTACACTTTAAACTAAGCAAAATTATCCTAGAAATTCTAGGATAATACTTTAAGGAGCTCGCTCATGAAAGTTATAATGTTTTCATTCATTCTAAGCCTAAGCCTCTTCGCAAATCCCCTCATTATCGCCCATCGTGGTGGTACAGCCGATGCGCCAGAAAACACACTCACCTCCATCAAGCTTTCACTCAAAAATAAGGTCGATGCCGTTTGGATCAGCGTGCAAATGACTAAGGATAAGCAACTGGCACTTTATAGACCGAGTGATTTGAGCGCCCTGACCGATAGCGAGGGTAAAATTTCTGATTTTACCCTCAAGCAACTTGCACAAATTCAAATCACCAAATCCAAAACCATCGGAAGCATTTTCAATGATGAATTCCTCTACATCCCAGCACTCAGTGAGGTTTTGGATAAATTCCCCGACACACATTTTTTTATCGATCTTAAAAGTCCGGATGCCAACGATGAGGAGCAGGCCAAAATTCTACTTGAAACTCTCAAGCAAACCGAGAGCTTGAATAGAGTGCGGGTTTATTCTACAAATGATGACTATATCCTTGCCTTGAGTGATGAAATTTCGCGTTTTGTCACCAGGGGGCAAACCTTAAAAAAACTTGCCGATGTGAGCCTTTCGCATCTTTGCCAACAAGAAGAAGCACAGGATTTATATTACGGACTGGAATTTCAAAAAACGGTTGAGTTGGTTGAGAAATTCACTTTGGGCGAGGGCATCACTCAAAGCACTCTCACTTGGGATAAGGAGGCTATGGATTGCTTCAGGCAAAACGGAGGCAAGGTGATACTTTTTGGCATCAACGATGCGCAAAGTTATGAAAGGGCTAAGGACTTAAAAGCCTACGGTGTGATGGTTGATAGCCCTCAGTTTTTTAAAGATAGGTGATGAATTTAGCCCTGAAATTTCGCCCCCAAAATTTAAATGACATTTTAGGTCAGGATGATTTGGTGGAGATTTTTAAAAAATTCATCGCGATGCAAAAGATCCCACATAGCTTATTTTTCGGGACCTCTGGCTGTGGCAAGACAAGCTTTGCCCGGGCAGTGGCTAGGGATTTTGGACTTTCATTTTATGAATTTGATGGTGGGAATTTTAAACTTGAAGCACTCAGAAAAATCCTAGAAAGCTCCAAGGATAATCTCTACAAGCCCCTAATTTTCATCGATGAAATTCACAGGCTTAATAAAATTCAGCAAGAAACGCTCTTAGGTCCCATGGAAAACCATCACTGCATCCTCATCGGCGCTAGCACAGAGAATCCCTATTTTGTGCTAACTCAGGGCATAAGAAGTCGCAGCATGCTTTTTGAATTCAGGCCCCTGCAGAGTGAGGCACTTGAAAAACTGCTCACAAGGGTGCAAGAAGAGCTGAATTTTGAGCTTGAGGATGGTGCGAGAGAATTTTTACTCCAAAGCAATGATGCAAGGATGATGCTAAATTTAATGGACTTTGCTCTCATTTTGGATCCTAAGAAAATTTCCCTCTGCAATCTCAAAAAGCTCAAAAATACCACCAACAATGAAGGCTCCAATTCCAAAGACACCCACTATCTTTTAGTCAGTGCCCTGATAAAAAGCCTTCGTGGTAGCGATGTGGATGCGGCGCTTTACTATTTGGCACGACTTATTGAGGCGGGTGAGGGGGCTGATTTTATCGCGCGGCGATTGGTGATTTTTGCCAGCGAGGACATCGGCAATGCCGATAGTCAAGCCCTCATTTTGGCCACCACCACCCTCCAAGCTGTCAAAAACATAGGCTATCCCGAGGCTAGGATCATCCTAGCACAATGCGTGGTGTATCTAGCCTGCGCCCTAAAGTCCAACGCCAGCTACTCAGCCATCAATAAGGCTTTAGACTTTGTGCGCGATTTTGCTCCGCTTGAAGTGCCAAGCCACCTGCACAATAACCATCCCGATAAAAAATTCTACCTTTACCCTCATGATTTTGGTGGCTGGGTGGAGCAAAAATACCTCGCCCGTCCCTTGAAATTTTACCACTCAAAAGCACAGGGCGATGAAATGAGGCTTGAGAAAAATTTGCAAATCCTCAAAGGCTCTAAGCCTCCAAAACGCGACTGAATTCCACCCCTTCTCCCGCCCTGAAAGGCACGATGCGCGTCCTCTCATCGCCATAATCCTGAGGCACCTGCCACTGCCTTTTTTCTAGGCGGATGGTTTTTTCATTTTCAAAGCTTAGATTATGGATTTGACAGGCGTTATCACTGATGAATTTTTGCAGTGCCCCAGCGTTGGAATTTTTCTCAAAAATTTCAGCCAGACACTCCAGTGCCACAGGCGCGCTAAACACTCCCGCCGCGCAGCCGCAGCACTCCTTTTCCTCTCTGGGATGGGGTGCTGAGTCGCTACCAAACATCACCTTTTCATAGCCCGAAAAGGCAAGGCCACACAGGGCCTCCCTGTCTTTGTGGGTTTTGGCGACGGGCTTGCAAAAAAGATGCGGCCGCATCTTCCCCCCGATGAGATCATCAAGGGTCAGCGTCAAATGATGCAAAGTTATGCTCGCGTATAAATTTTCATAATCCTTTAAAATTTCGCACGAAACGGCGGTGGTGATGTGCTCCATCACGATTTTGAGTCGGGGGAAATTTCGGGCGAGCTTGGCGTAAATTTTTGCAAAATTCGCCTCCCTATCCAGCACGAAATCGTTGGTTTCTCCGTGGATGAGTAGGGGGATTTTTAAGGCACTCATCGCCTCTAGCGTGGGCCTTAGCCTCTCCACCTCAAAGCTCACAACCCCCCCGCTTGAGTTGGTCGTAATGCCAGCGGGATAAAGCTTGATGGCAAAAATTTCCCCCCGCGCTTCTTCTAGGAATTTTTCCGTGTAATCTTGATAAAAAAGCGTCATCAAAGGTGTGAAATTTTCCCCCCCGCAGGCGGCTAAAATCCGCTCTTTGTAGGCTTTGAGGGCAGAAATTTCACAAAGGGGCGGGATGAGATTGGGCATGATAACGCCCGCCCGAAAGGCCCCTGCGCTAAGGGGAGCCACCCTTTTTAAAAGCTCACCGTCCCTTAGATGCAGGTGCATGTCCAGAGGATTTTTGAGGGTCATTGGCGTCCTTTATGGTTGAGATTGAGTTGGTAAAAGCTGTTTTTAAGCTTGCTTAAAATTTTTTTCTCTTCAAAAAATTTCAGCGAGGCGATGAGGGTGGGCTTGCTTTGCCTTAAATTTTCCTCAAGTGTAGCGATTTTCACGCCGATGAAGCCGTTTTCATCGCAGTGCGCGCAGAGGTATTTTAGGAGCGCGAAGCGTTTTTCTCCCAGAATTTTCACCACGGCTTTTTCTAGCTTTTCATCCATTGAAATTCCAAATTCAACAAAACAAGGCCCCAAGAAAAAAGGGCAAAAAGCACGGCGAAAAAAACCGCCGCACTCCCGCAGTCCTTAGCCCTTTTGGCCTCTTTGTGCCATTGACTTGTGGCCAGATCCACGCAGGCCTCAAGGGCTGAATTTAGGGCTTCTGTGATGAGGATGAGCACCAAAACCCCCGCCAGAAAGAGATGTTCCATCAAGCTGAGGGGCAAAAAGCAATCAAGCACCAGGGCGGGGATGATGATGCAAAGCTCTATTTTGAAGGATTTTTCAAATTTTAGCAGGGCGCGTAAGCCTTGCAGGGCGTATTTTGCGTTGGCAAAAAAGGAGTATTTTGGTTTCAATCTTGCGCCCTTAAAAGATCAAGCCCCTCGCTATAAAGCGGGGTTTTGATTTCAAAATAGCCCAAAACCGTGCTGAAGATATTATCGTGTGAAAGCTCTAAATTTTTGCGTTTGAGGGCGGTATTTTTTAGCCCCTCATCATCGCTCCACAGCATCAAAGGGATGTGTGTTTGCGTCTTGGGGGCGATGGCGTAGGGCATCCCGTGGAGGTAAATGCCGTTTTCGCCCAGACTTTCGCCGTGATCGGAGAGGTAGATGAGGGTGTTTTGATAGCCCTGCATTTTTTTGAGCCTCTCGATGATCTCCTTCACGATGTAGTCGGTGTAGAGTATGGAGTTATCGTAGGCGTTGGCGATTTGATCCATCGTGCATTTTGCAAGCTCATTAGTGTCGCAGGTGGGGGTGAATTTTTTAAATTCTTGAGGATAGCGTTTGTAGTAGGCAGGTCCGTGAGAGCCCTGTAAATGCACGACAAAAAAATTCGCCGCCTCCAAATTTTGAAAGGCTTTCTCAAGCTCCCCCAATAAAAAGCCATCATAATCCTCGCTAAAAATTTTAGCATCCTCAAGCCTCTCGCACACTCCCTGACAGCCGCCAGAGTTGTTATCCAGCCATGTGATTTTCACGCCCGTTTTGCTCAAAAAGTCCAAAAGATTTTCCTCGTAGGCCTTGTTGGAAAATTCCTTGCGAGTGGAAGCGGAAAACATGCAGGGCAAGCTCACCGCCGTAGAAGTGCCGCAGCTTGAGACCTGAGTGAAGTAGAGGACCTCATTTTGGGTGTAGGGGTTGGTTGAATTTTTGCCATAGCCCCCCAGCGAGTAGTTGGCCGCGCGAGCCGTCTCGCCGACCACGAGCACGAAATTTCTTTTCGTGTGGTTGTTTTCTCGGTAGCTTCCCTCGCTTAAAATTTTAAGCTCCGGCCTAGGCGCGCGATAAATTTGATAGTAGCGAAGCAGGGCGTAGAACTGATAAAATGGGGCGTTATACATTCTGATCTCGTTGTGGGTTCTGAAAAAGGGGATGAAGGTTTTCGTGAGGGGCAAAAAGATCGCGCAGAAAAGTCCAAGCGCTAGAGAGATGTTTAAGAATTTAATGCCAAGCTGTTTTTTCAGGGGGGGGTAGAGGATGTGGATTTTTGCGATGAAAAAAGCTAGGAGCAAAAGCGCACAAAGCGTCAAAATCAGGCGTAAATTTATCAAATCAAAGGCCTCTTTGGTGTCGGTGTTGAAGGCGTTATGAATCATATCCGAGTCGATCAGGACGCCATAAGTTTGCATGAAATAGGCGCTGATCCCCGCTGTGATGATGAAAAGTATGGAAAAAAATTGACTCAAAAAGCGCACAAAAAGCACGCATAGTATGATATGCACGAGGCAGGCATAGGCTAGGATGAGGGCTAGGGTGAGCCAGGGCTGGTTTAAATTTTGATGGACAAAGGAGAGGGCGTTGTAGTTTATCAAAACGATGAGCAGGGTGTTTGCAAGCGTGAATTGGAACCAGGAGATTTTTAGCATTTTATCTTTCCGTGTGAAAATCAAGGCTGCAATTATATTTTTTTTTCATTAATGTTTAGCAAAATTAGGATAGCATAGGCCTTTTTGAAAGGACGACGATGAGGCTGATTTCGTGGAATGTCAATGGCCTAAGGGCGATTTGTGATAAGGGCGCGCTGGAGTGGCTGAGGGAGGAGAGGCCTGATTTTATAGGGCTTCAGGAGATTAAGGCGAGCGAGGATAAAATCCCCAAGGTCATTTACGAGTATCCCTTCAAGCATCTTCACACCAACCCCGCAAAGAGGGCGGGGTATTCTGGCGTGATGAGCCTTTGTAATTTTGACTGCGAGACGAAAAAATGCGAATTTTTTGACGACGATGAGGGGAGGGTTTTGGAGCATAGCTTCGGCCAAATCGTGCTTTTTAATATCTATTTCCCCAACGGGCAAAAGGATGAGGAGCGCCTGAGTTTCAAAATGAAATTTTATGCGGATTTTTTGGATTATTTGAAAGGGCTTTTGAAGCGGGGCAAGGACATCATCATTTGCGGCGATGTCAACACCGCTCACAGGGAAATCGACCTCACGCATCCTAAGGCTAACGCCAACACTTCGGGCTTTCTGGCGATTGAGAGGGCTTGGATTGACGACTTGCTAGGGCTTGGTTTCGTGGATACTTTTAGAAAAATTCACGGCGATGTGGGGGAAAAATACTCATGGTGGTCCTACAGGATGAGGGCGCGGGAGAAAAATGTGGGCTGGAGGATTGATTATTTTTTCATCTCAAAGGGGCTTGAAAAGCGACTCAAGGATGCCTTCATTTATGAGCATATTTTGGGCTCAGATCACGCGCCTGTCGGGATAGAGCTTGAAATTTAGCAGGCACTCTCCCTCCGCATCCTCATCAAGCCTCAAAAAGCAAATTCTAGCCGTTTTATGATGCGCTGAGGGCGGTTTGGATTTTATTTTTTATTAAGAATGAGGCTGTAAAATCACGACTTTAATCCTGCAAAATGGCCCATTCGTCTAGCGGTTAGGACATCGCCCTTTCACGGCGGTAACACGAGTTCGAGTCTCGTATGGGTCACCACGAAACAAATTTAGAGATACATGCTAAAATCCCCACTTCATCTAAAAGGCAAAGCAATGATAAATATAGGAATTTTAGGCTCTGAGGGACGCATGGGCAGGGAGCTCGTGCTGCATCTGCAAGATGAGAGCGATGCAAGAGTCGGGTCGCTTGTCGGCAGGGGGGGGGATGTGATGGGGCTTTTGGAAAAAAGCGATGTGGTGGTCGATTTTTCCTCCCCGCTTGGCACGAGGCACCTCCTAGAGGCTGCGCAAAACGCTCCAAGGCCCCTAGTCATAGGCACGACTGGGCTTGATGAGGGCGTGATGGGACTTTTGCGCCGTAGCGGGGAGCTCATGCCCGTATTTTACGCGACCAATATGTCCCTGGGCGTGGCCGTGCTCAATCATCTAGCCCACAAGGCGAGCAAGCTGCTTAGGGATTTTGATATAGAAATTTTAGAAATGCACCATCGCCACAAAAAGGACGCCCCCAGTGGCACGGCGATGAGTCTCGCGCACAATGTCGCCAAGGCTAGAAATTTAGACCCTGAAAAGGTTCGCATCAGCGGCAGGGATGGCATCGTGGGGGCGCGGGGCAGGGACGAGATCGCTGTGATGAGTTTGCGCGGCGGGGACATCGTGGGGCGGCACACGGTGGGCTTTTATGAGGATGGGGAATTTTTAGAGCTGCATCACACCGCCACCTCGCGCTCGACCTTTGCCAAGGGGGCGATAAAAATCGCCAAGTGGCTGCACAAAAAAGAGCCAAAACTCTACGCTATCAGTGATTTTTTAGGAATTTAAATGTGCGCGGTTGTAGGGGTGATCAATTCAAAAAACGCCAGCACCTACGCCTACTACGCCCTTTTTGCCATGCAGCACAGGGGACAGGAGGCAAGCGGCATCAGTGTGAGCGATGGGGAAAAAATTCACACCATCAAGGCCAAGGGCGAGGTGGGTCAAATTTTTAGCCCCGAAAAGCTCAAAACGCTCCAAGGCAGGCTGGCCATAGGGCATAATCGCTATTCCACAGCGGGAAATTCTAGCCTGGGCGATACCCAGCCCGTAGTGGCGACCTGCATTTTGGGCGATCTCGCCCTCGCGCATAATGGCAATCTAGTCAACAAAGACGCCATGCGTCAAAGGCTCATCAAGGACGGGGCGATTTTCCGCACCAACATGGACACCGAAAACCTCCTCCATCTCATCGCAAAGAACAAAAGCGCGAATTTGAAAGAGCGCTTTGTGGCCAGCCTCAAGGACTGCGTGGGGGCGTATTGCTTCGTTTTAGCCAGTAGAGATAAGCTCTTTGTCGTGCGCGACAGATACGGGGTGCGACCCCTGTCTTTGGGGCGTTTGAAGGATGGGGGCTATGTTGTGGCGAGTGAGACCTGTGCCTTTGATTTGATCGAGGCGGAATTCATCCGCGATGTGAGGGCGGGGGAATTGCTCATTTTCACCCAGGGCGCGGATGGGTTTGAGAGTGTGCAGCTTTTCACGCCAGAGCCTAGAATTTGTGCCTTTGAGTATATTTATTTTGCCAGGCCTGATAGCATCGTGGAGGGCAAGAGTGTGTATGAGGTGCGTAAAAAAATGGGCGAGGCCTTGGCGAGGAAATTCCCCCACAAGGCTGATTTTGTCGTGCCTGTGCCAGATAGCGGCGTGAGTGCGGCTTTGGGTTTTGCGAGTCATCTTAAAATTCCGCTTGAGATGGCCATCGTGCGTAATCACTATGTGGGGCGTACCTTCATCGAGCCCACTCAGGCGCTGCGAAATCTTAAGGTTAAGCTTAAATTAAGCCCGATACGCCCCGTTTTGCGGGGCAAGGAAATCGTAGTGATAGACGATAGCATGGTGCGGGGCACGACCTCCAAGAAGATCATAGCCCTCTTGCGCGCGGCTGGGGCTAAGAAGATTCACTTGGGCGTGGCTTGTCCGGAAATTAAATTCCCCGACATTTACGGCATCGACACGCCCACTTTTGAGGAACTTATCAGTGCGAATAAGAACGCCGAGGAGGTGCGTGAGTATGTGGGGGCGGACTCTTTGAGCTTTTTGAGTATCGAGGAGCTGAGGCAGAGTATCGGCGGTGAGCGGGACTACTCACTCATTAGCTTTGATGGGGATTATTTTATTTAAATTTGGAACGCTTTTTGCTAGCATCTTGTAAATTTTAAAGGTGAAACATGCAAAATGGATACTATCAAGCCACAGGCGGTATGGTAACGCAGTTTAATAGGCTCGAGGTCATCACGAATAATTTGGCCAACATCAACACAAGCGGCTATAAGCGCGATGATGTGGTGATTGCGGACTTTAAGAGGGTTTTCAGGGAGGTTCAAGATGAGCTTCCTATCGATGATCATACCCGCGATGCCTCGCGCTTTATCAACACGACCATCGACACTGTGCCGCAAATTTCGCAGGGCTATACGGATTTTAGCACGGGTTCTTTGAGGGCTACGGGCAATCCTCTGGATCTTGCGATGGTGCGTGAGGATGCCTTTTATCTGGTGCGGACGAAGGATGGGGAGCTGAGGCTTAGCAAGGATGGGAATTTTCAGCTTGACGATGAGGGTTTTTTGATCAACAAACAGGGCTATAGAATTCTAAACAGCTCTTATTTTGAAAATCCTCAAAACGCGGGCATTAAAATTCCCGCAGAGGCCGTGCATATTGTTGCGGATAAAAATGGTAACATTACGGTCGATGGCGAGGCAAACGCTAGGCTCTTCATCGCGCAGGTCGATGACATAAGGGCCTTGGAAAAGGACGGGGATAATGTTTATAGGATTGATGATTTGACGCGCATTAGGGATTTGGAGAATTCAGGCGCGGTTAGGCAGGGCTTTTCTCAGGGCTCTAATGTCAATCCCGTAACCGAAATGGTGGCTTTGATCGAGGCTAATAGGATGGTTGAGATGTATCAAAAGGTGATGAGTGCGCATATGGATGATCTCAATCAAGAGGCGATCAACAAGCTCGCCAGCGTGAAATAAATTTAAAGGATAAAAAATGATGCGTTCACTCCACACTGCAGCCACAGGGATGGTTGCGCAGCAAACTCAAATCGATGTTACCTCAAACAACATCTCCAATGTCAATACCGTGGGCTTTAAAAAGTCAAGGGCTGAATTTGCGGATTTGATGTATCAAACGATGAAGTATGCGGGCACTTCGACCTCAGCCACCACGCTTTCACCCTCAGGTATTGAGGTGGGTTTGGGAGTGCGTCCTACGGCGGTTACGAAGGTTTTCACGCCCGGAAGCTACAAATCCACAAGCACCGATAGCTTTGATATGGCGATCGAGGGTAATGGCTTTTTTCAAATTCAGCTTCCAGATGGCACGACGGCCTACACGAGAAACGGGCAGTTCACGAAGGATAGCGAGGGCAATGTCGTCAATGCGGACGGGTACAGGCTCCTGCCTGAGATGACGGTGCCAGAGGGCGCTACGAATATCTCCATCGCAAAAGACGGCACGGTGTCGGTGATGCTAGCTGGAGAGCAGCAGGAGACGCAGATCGGGCAGATTGAGCTTGTGCAGTTTATCAACCCTGCGGGGCTTCATTCTATGGGCGATAATCTTTACTTAGAAACGGGAGCGAGCGGTGCACCTGTGGCGGGTGTGGCCGGACAGGGCGGCTTGGGGAACATCCGCCATGGTTTTGTGGAGCTTAGCAATGTCCAGCTGGTCGAGGAAATGACGGATTTGATCACGGGGCAGAGGGCTTATGAGGCAGGCTCTAAGGCCATCACTACGAGCGATGAAATGCTTGGCATCGTGAATGGGCTCAAGCGTTAGGCTAGGGGCAGGGTGAAGTAGAAAATTTTGGGGCTTTTTTTGAAGCCAAGCTCACCCTTGTGGGCGCGCATGATTTGTTTGCAAAGGCAAAGTCCAAGCCCGTTGCCCTTGAGCTTGGTGGTTTTAAAGGCTTCAAACACCCAATCCTCGTCTTTGATCTCACAGCCATTATCCGCGATCTCCACGCTCAAATTTTGCTCCTTTACGGAGGCTTTGATGGTGATTTTTGGATTTTGAGGCTCGGCTTCTTCTATGGCGTCGATGCCGTTGTAAATGAGATTTTGCAGCACGAGACCGAGGAGGGCCTTATCGGCGTGAAGCTCGAGGGGCAAAAGATCGATTTCAAATTCAATGGAGCTTGAAAAATTGTAAGCATTGATGGCTTGCTCGCATTCGTCTTTGAGCTCTAAAAGGTTGAATTTTACGGCGTTAATGTGCACTCCCTTAGTGAAAAGCAGGGTGGAGTTTACGATGCGCTCCACTCTAGAAAGCGCCTTTTGAATTTCAAGCACGATATGCTTGTTTTTAAGCTCCGATCTTGAAAAAAGCGTGGAGCTTAGCAGGGAGATGGAGCCTATGGGATTTCTTATCTCATGGGCTAGGTGAGCGGCCACGCTGCCCATGCTTGCGAGGCGCTCGTTACGCTTTTCATCGCTGATGTCGGTGGCGGAGATGATGATTTTTTCATTTTGATGGATGATTTTTAGGGTGTAAAATTTGCCCGCAAATTCCAGCTCGTAGTGCTCTTTGTCCAGTTCTATTTTTTTTAAAAGCTTGGCGTTTTTTGAGGCGGCGTGATTTTGCAAGAGTATGTTTTTTTGCCTATCCATGATCCAAAGTGCCGTGGGTAAAACCTCGATAACTTCGCTCATCATCGCCCTTAGCGCGTTGTAATTTTCGTTGAGAATTTTGTATTCATTTTCTATGACATAGGTTTGCTCAATAAGGCTCTCAAGCCCTTTTTGCAGCGTCTCTTTTTCATCAGCGTCTAGGCTTTTTAAGATATTTTTATCCATATTTCCATCCTCACAGCAAGCGCGCAAAATCGTTCAAATCGAACAAAAGCACTTGATTTTTGGGCATTTTTTCCAGCTCCGCACTGAAGCCGTTTTTGGAAAAGATTATATAATAATCGGGCCTTAAATTCAGCATTTTGGCCTTGTGGTGCAGTTGATTGAGGATGTTTTTGCAGATTTTTTTGTTTTTGAATTTCACCTCGCCGATGAAGCATAGTTTTTCATCCCTAAAATACAAATCAAGCTCTATCTTTCTATCCCAGTAGCTTTCAACGCGCAAAACGCCAAAATATTTTTCTAAAAATTCCCTAGCCAGCTGCTCAAAACAAAAGCTTTGATAAAGCTCAAATTGCGCGCGGATGCGTCTTAGAACCTCTTCAAATTCCCCGCGCAGTATCAGCTCTTCGTTGGGTTTTAAAAAGTAAAAATAAAAGCGCGTGAAATGATCGCAAAATATGAGCTTATCCTGCACGGTGTAGGCTCTTAGCTCTTTTTTGACTTTTTGATTTTTGTTTTTGATGAGTTTTTCCTCCTTGCTTTTTTCAAGGCTTAGAATGTGAGAATTTAAAAAATAATGGATGGAATTTAGAGCCTTGAAATGCTTGATTTTGGCATTGATGGAGTATCTTTTGCGGTTGTTTTTCGCAAGAAGCGTGAGGGCGTAAGCGCTCGTTTTATCAAGGCTAGAAAGGGGGAGCTTGTTGTAATTTTTCAGGATCAAATTCTCAATGTCCTCAAAAAGTCGCCCCGAAAAATTCTGTCCCTCAAAGCCGTCAAAAACGCTATAAAAATCCACCATCTCGCCCAGGCTAAACTCACGATGCAGGGCGGCAAAGTCGCTGAATTTAATGCTTTTCCTTAGATTGAAAATTTTTTGTATAATCTTAGCAAATTTTTGCAAGGACAGCGCTTGGATATTGAGGCTTTGAAGAGGGATTTGATTTTAAAAAAAGGCACGCTTTATTTTGATTTTGCGGCCAGTGCTTTGGCCTTAAAGTCTGTGGAAAAAAAAATTGCAAAAATCCTACCCACCTATGCCAACACCCACTCCGACAGCGCCCTGCACTCCTTTAAAATGCAGCGACTTTACGAGGGGGCTAGGCAGAGCATCAAAAAAAGCCTAAATTTAAGCGAGGATTTTGCCCTCATAGCGTGCGGCACGGGAAGTAGCGGGGCGATTAAGAAATTTCAAGAGCTTTTAGGCATCTACCTTCCCCCCGTGCTGAAGCAAAAATATTTTGGCGATTTTGATAAAAAATCCCTACCTTTGGTCATCGTGGGGCCTTATGAGCATCATTCTAACGAGCTTTCTTTCAGGGAGGGGCTTTGTGAGTGCGTGAGGGTGCCTTTGAATCCAAGCGGGGAGCTGGATTTTGATGCTTTGGAGCAAATTTTAAAGGACAATCAAAGGCGCAAATTGATAGGCAGCTTTTCCCTCGCCTCCAATGTAACGGGCATTTTGAGTGATTTTGAAAAAATTTCCACCCTCGTCCGATTTTATGGTGGTTTGGTGGCCTTTGACGCCTCAAGCTTCATCCCCTACAAAAACATCCCTTGCAAATTTTATGACGCGCTTTTCATCAGCGCGCATAAGCTTGTCGGCGGCGTGGGTTCTTGCGGACTCTTGGCGATCAAAAAAAGCCTCTGCGGGGACAAACCCAGCTTTGCGGCGGGGGGGACGGTGGGCTATGTTTCAAGGACCAGTCAAAGTTATCTTTGCAATGAAGAAAATTTAGAGGAGGCGGGCACGCCAGGGATTTTGCAGCTCATCCGTGCGGCTTTGGCCTTTGAGGTGAAGGATAAAATCGGCGTGAGGGAGATAGCAAAAAGGGAAAAAAGGCTTAAAAATTATTTTTTCAAGCAATGCGAGAGGATTGAGGATTTGGAGCTTTATGCTAGGAATTTGCAAAAACGACTTTTAATTTTTTCCTTCAACATCAAGGGAATTTCGCCCTTCGATTTGGCCTATGAGCTGAGTAAAAAATTCCGCATCGAAACGAGGGCGGGCTGTGCCTGTGCGGGGCCTTACGGGCATGATTTGCTCGGACTTAGGGACAATCAAAGGCTTGATTTTAGGCCGGGGTGGCTTCGGGTAAGCTTACACTACACGCATGAGTTGGTTGAGATTGATAGTTTTTTTGAAGCCCTACAAAAAAGCATTGCAAGGCTTCGTTTTTAATCAGTTAAGTCCATACTTACTGATAATTTTGTCGAAAGTTCCATCTTCTTTAAGTTCTTTTAAAGATTTGTTGATTTTATTTAAAAGTTCTGCTTGCTTGCCCTTATCAACAGCAAAGCTAAAGCCACTATCCGTACCATCGTCCTCTTCCAAAAAGGCTACCAAGTCAGGATTTTCCATCAAAAAACCAACTAGTACCTCTTTACCAGCAATAACCGCATCAATTTTCTTGCTCTTAAGTGCCAAGACTGCTACTGCTAAGTCCTCGCTGGCTTGCACTTTCGCATCTTTAATGGAATTAGCTAAAGGCTCTTGTAAGGAACCAAGCTGTACGCCTAAAGCCTTGCCTTCTAGGTCTTCTCTAGAATTCAAATCGGCATTGTCTTTGTGTTTGATGTAAAGGTTTTTAGTTGATTCATAGTAAACATCACTAAAATCGACACTCTGTCTTCTTTCGTCTGTTGCACTCATAGCAGAAGCTATCATATCGATTTTACCTGTTTTGAGGGCCGGGATGAGCCCATCGTAGTTTATCTCAACCCAATTCAATGTAATGCCTTCTCTCTTAGCAATTTCATTAAGCAAATCGGTATCAACCCCAGTAAGCTTCGCATCTTCTTTATAGTTAAAAGGCTTGTAATCCGGAGAAGTGCCGACCCTGAGCTCCCCATTCGTTTCTGCCCTCTCACTGCAGGCACTCACAAACAAGCCCACGAAGGCGATCAAGGCGAGGATTTTTTTCATTTTTGGTCCTTTCTGGCATGAAATTAAAATATTTTACATTATCTTTACTTTACAAACAAATGTTGCGATAAGCACTTCAAAATAAAATTTTTTTTAATATTCAACGCTTTTGTGCGAATATCTTGTTTAACGGTTTTTTTCGAAAAAATTATAACGCTCAATTCCTTCTAAAATATCATCTGTAGTTTTCAATTGTTTGAAAAAATTTTCATTAAAATCAAAACTAAATCCTATTCGAAAAATCATTTCATCTTCATGATCGAATGTTTTGTGTAATAAATTAAATGAAAACGCCTTGTAGGGCTTATAAGAAAATTGATAATTATTTTTTGCGTCATCTTGATAAATATCAAAAATTATACTTTGATTGTCGGGCAAAGCAAAATTCAGTCCAAATTGCAGACTATTTTTCATTTCTTTATGAATGTAATAGTTTGCGTAAGATTTGAAAAAATTTGCATAAACAAATTCGCTACCAATACTCGCTACACCTTCTTCTTTTTGTTTGTCGATAAAGCTATTGACTCCTAGCAAAAAATTATTTGTAGCGTATCGATTGATCAAACCTCCGTAATAATTATAGTTTTCTTTTGAAATAAAAAGCTCTTTTTGAAAAAGCAAGGAGTTATTTTCTCCCTCATATAAGGATGTCAGACTCATTATTTGAAAATTTTCTCTTTCAAAATTCAAATCTCCCTTTGTATTGTCTATTCCGTTATTTTGTTCAAAAATTTTTGCAAGAGTGGAATTTAAAGCGAGTTGAAAATCCACCTCTTCAGTTTGAATGGCTTGAGGTTTTTGACTGGCATTGAAATCAAAATAAGTCCAGTGATTATCAGATATCATTTTGTCTGAATACCCAAAGAGAAGGTAGGTCAACATTAGACAATGAAATATTTTTTTCAATGAACACCACCTGAAGCTAAAATTAATAATAAATCATTAATTAAAATTTATTAAAATCAGTCACAATTTTAATAAATTTTTGTTTCTTTTTTAAGAAGGGATTGTTATTTAATGAATAATAAAAGTGTATTTATTTTTCTTAATTTATTTCTTTTGTCTTCGATCTTAATTCTCTACGGAATTTATAAATTTAATTTCAACAATGTGTTCCTATTTTGTTTTGTTAGTTTTTGTGCCGTTTTTTTAGCTTTTAATATCGGCAGTAATGATGCTGCAAATTCGTTTGGAACAAGTGTGGGTTCAAAAGCTTTAACACTAAAACAGGCCTTGGTTGTATGTGCTATTTTTGAAATTTCCGGAGTTTTATTTGCTGGCAATAAAGTTGTTGAAACGATTCGAGATAAAATTATAATTTTTCCAGATTCGATTTCTCCAGTTTTGTTTGTTTGCATTATGTTGAGTGCGCTTTTAAGTTCTGGAATTTGGATTTTGTTGGCGACTAAAAAAGGACTGCCCATTTCTGCTACCCATTGTATTATTGGAGGATTGGTTGGGGCATCTATCATGATGTGCGTCATAGAATATGACAAAATACAAACTTTTAATATTGTTAAATGGCAATATATTGGCTTAATAACTTTAAGCTGGGCAATCGTTCCATTTTTGAGTTGTATTTTGGCTTATTTTTTATATGCGTTTGTCGTCAAAAACATCATTGTTCCCATCAAGAGGAAGGAAAGGCTTTTACGTATCCTTAAAGAAAAAAAAAGGATCATACAAAGCAAGTATATATCAGATGCTGCTCAAAGAGTCGATGCATACTTGAATCTAGAGCTTGATTCGATCAATAAAAACGACGACTTTCAAATCTTTATTGACAAGATTAAGGCAAGGAAAAAAGTTATCAATATTAACAAGAATTTAAAATTTATTCCCTATTTTGTTTGCAGTGGATTGGTTGTGAATTTAGGAATTTTTTTGCTGGAAGGAGTAAAATATGAAAACTTTTATCATTTTTTGACCAATCTATGGATTTTGATAGTTGTAGTTTCTATATTCTATTTTATTCTTACTTCTTATTTATCAATTTTTTCTAAAACAAAAATTACAAAAGTTGTCAAGAAAATTTTTATCATATTTCAAATTATAGGTGCTTGTTGTTTTGCGTTTGCTCATGGTTCTAATGATATAGCCAATGTTCTTGCACCGTTTTTAGCTATTTTAGATGTGCTTAAAGATGGTGATATTGATACAGGATTTAATCCTAGTTTTTTCTTATTCGTTATTTTGGGCATTGCTTTAATATCAGGCTTCTTTTTTTTAGGAAGAGAAGTGATAAATACAGTAGGCAATAAAATCATCTCTATCAATCCAGTTTCGGGATTTTGTATCGAGGTAAGTGCTGGTGCTATCATACTCTTATTTTCTCAAGCTGGTGTTCCTATAAGTTCAACTCATGTTTTAATTGGCGCTATATTAGGAGTAGGGCTTCAAGTTAAGCGCATAAATTGGAATTTGTTAAAAGTTATAATTATGACATGGCTGATTACTTTACCTACAGTATCTTTATTATCAACTTTCATATTTTTAATTTTGAGAATGATATTAATGGAAACTTTTTAAAATGCAAAATTCCAAAAGCTCTTCCCTCGCCCTGCCGATGTCATCGGTATTGAGGACCTTATCCACTCTAGCAGGCTTCTTATACGAGCCATCATAATAGCTCAAAAGCATAGCGATGAGCCTCTCCCACTCGCCCTGCTCGTAGCTTTTTTGCAAATCAAGGCGCAAATTCCTGCTGATATAGGGGCTAATCCTCCCCAAGCACAGCCTAAACCGCGTCGCATCCATCCTATCCTTATAAAGCCGCTTTATCCTTGCGATGCGCTCCTGCAGGCTTGCCACGCAGAGAATTTTAACGCCCCCCTGCATCGCCTCATAAAGTCGCTTGGGTAGGCTTATGCGACCGATTTTAGGGCTTTCACTCTCTATAAAAGCCCACTCTTTCAAGGCTTGCAATCTAAAAAACAAAGCCTCCTCAAAGGCCTTTTGACTGGGCTGCTCACCCAAAATATCGCCAAAAGACGAGCCCAAATGCCCCGCCATCGCCTCCAAATCAATCGCACGCGAAAGCAGGGACAAAAGCTCGGTTTTCCCGCAGCCCGTATTGCCGCAAAGCACGAAGAATTTCAGGCCCAAAGGCGCGGCAAAATACGCATTCACAAAGGCCCGATACGCTTTAAAGCCCCCACGAAGCCGCACCACACGATACCCCAGCTCACTCAAAATCACCCCCACCGCCCTCGAGCGGAGCCCCCCCCTAGCGCAATAAACGCCGATTTTAGCACCGATGCGCACCCTTTGCGTCAGGTCCTCAAGCCTCCTTGCCACATTGGCACAGATGAAGGCCGCGCCCTTTGTCTTTGCCAAGGAGGGGCTTTTTTTGTAAAGCGTGCCAATTTCTTGATGCTCCTCATCGCTTAAAGCGTAGAAATTTAGTGCCCCGCTCAAATGCGCCTCTTTAAATTCCCTAGGACTCCTCACATCCAGCACGCTGTCAAATTCCTGCGCTTTGAAGTCCTCAAATTCAAGCTCACTCAGCATTTTTAAAGGCCTCAAACAAGAGTCTGTAAATCGCATCCTTATCGCTACCATAAACGCGTGTGTGGGCTATGGTCGTGATGAAATTCGTATCCCCGGCCCAACGCGGCACGAGATGATAATGACAATGCGCCGCTATCCCAGCACCCGCATCGGCGCTTAAATTCATGCCGATATTGACCCCGCCGGCCTTCAGGTGCTCTTTTAAAATTTTCACGCCCCACCGCACCAAAGCGCTCATCTCCTGCCAAGCCTCCTCCTCAAGCGCCTCGATACGCTCCTCGTGTGAGTAGGGGATGATCATAAAATGCCCCGGCGAGTAGGGGTAGCGGTTCATCATCCCAAAGCAGTGTTTGGCTCTAAAAATCACGCCCAATTCCTCATCGCTTTGAATTTTTTTCTCAAGGCAAAAGGGGCAATCCTCACTCCTACCCTCAAAATACTCATTCCGCCAAGGTGCGTAAAGATGATCCATTCAAGCCTCGCAAATTTTTTTCAGCGCCAAGCCCTCGTCCCTTTGGCGCATGAAATGCTCGCCCATCAAAAAGGCATCCACGCCAAGAGCCTGCAAGTGCTTTAAAAACGCCACATCCCCCAAGCCGCTTTCTGCGATGATGATTTTAGAATTGGGAATTTGCGGGATGAGTTTTTCACACAAATTCATATCCATGGAAAAATCCTCTAAATTTCTGTGATTGATGCCGATGATATCGGCCCCTGCGAAGATTGCCTTGCTCAAATCTTCCTTGCTGTGGATCTCCACCAGGGCCTCAAGCCCCAAGTGGCGCGCGAATTCTAAGAGCTTTTTGAGCGCTTTGGTGCTGAGCATTCTGGCGATTAAAAGCACGAAATCCGCCCCATAAACTAGGGCTTCTAAAAGCTGATACTCCTCAAAAATAAAATCCTTGCGCAAAAGTGGGACCTGTGTGTAGCGGCGGATGAGACTTAGATACTCCAGCGAGCCTTCGAAAAAGTGCGGCTCTGTCAAAACTGAAATCGCCGCCGCGCCGCCTTTTTCGTAGTTTAAGGCGATGCTTAGGGGCTCAAAATTTTCACGGATGAGGCCCTTGCTGGGGCTTGCCTTTTTGACCTCGGCGATGATTTTCATCTCGCTTTTTTCACGCCTCAATGCCCTGATAACGTCCTTGGGAAAGAAGGGATTTGACGCTAGGGAGCGTCCTAGCATGTCGTAGGGCAGGGCCTTTTTTCTCGCCTCCAAGTCCTCCTTGGTTTTTTTTAAAATTTCTTCTAAAATCATCGCAAACAACGCTCTATCGCCTGCAAGTGCTCTTTGCTTTCGCTGGAATTTGAAAACTCCGCATCGTGCAGGGTTTGCTCAAAAATTTCCCAAGCCTTCTCACACTCGCCAAGCTTATAATACCCCCAAGCCAAGGAGTCCAAATAATACAAATTCTGCGGCTCCTTCTGCAGGGCGAGCTCAACCCACTTCATCCCCTCCTTGACATCGAGCTCATAATCGATCAGCAAGTAGCCATAATAGTTCAAAAAAATGGCCTCACTTTGCGCATCGATGGCCTCCTCAAATTTTGCGGCCACAGACCTTGCCTCCTCCAAAGTGGGCTTTTTGTCGACGCTTGCTGCCTCAAATTCAAAAAGCGCGGCACGCAGTAGGTGCTCTTTCTTTTTGCTTTCTTGATAAAGCTTAAGGGAGAGCGCCCTCGCCTCGTCAAAGCGCTTTAAATTTTGATACAAAAAGATCTTCACATCATCGTCCATATCGTAGCGCATTGCGATTTTTAGGGCATCCTCTCCCTTGCCGCGCTGGTTCAAATTATCAATCAGGGTCAAAATAAAATTCTTATCCCCACTCAGCTCATAAAGCTCGAGCAAAATGTTTTCAAAGCTCTCATAATCCCCCGCTTCAAAATAAATTCTAAAAAGCAGGCCGCAGGTTTTTAGGGTGCAGCCGTTCATCTTGTGAAAGTCCTCAAGCAAGGCCTTGATGCTTTTTGTGTCATTTTGCAGGGCGTAGACGCCGACAATTTTCAGCGCCAAGGCCTCATTTGGCACCTGTTTGTAGGCGAATTTGTAGTATTTGATCGCTTCTTTGGGCTTGTTTTTCCTCAGCATGATGTCTGCATAAAGCTCGTAATTTCCCGCATAATCATCGCTTTTAAGCAGCTCTTTGGCCAAAATTTCAGCCCGCTTGAGATCCAAAATGGACAAAGCGTAAAGCGCACTCAAACGCTTGAGGGTATTGCTTTGAGCGAGGTATTTTTGCGCGATGGCATCGAGCTCATCGGCCTTGGGAAGATTGTGCGAAAGGGTCAAATAAAGGGCCTGCTCTAGGAATTTCACCGCCTTATAACGCTCAAACATAGCCCAAAACGCATCGCGAGCTCCCTCGTAATCGCCATAGCTCTCACGAATAAAGGCCCGCGTTAAATCCGCGTCAAAATCGACATTTTGCAAATTTTTAGGCTCAGAATAAACCACGGCCCTACCCCCGCAGGCCGCCAAAAACAAGGCCACTAGGGCAAGTAACAAATTCCTATACATTCCTCTTCCAATTCTTTTTGATGGTTTTTGAAATAGTCCCAAAAAGGAAAAGTGCGGCACTGTTTTGGACGCAGGGCGTAAATCCCGCAGTTTCTCCTCGCCTCATCAAAGAAAATGCACGCAAATCCATCTTCAAATTCCTTTTCCTTCAGGCTCATTTTAGCGCCCACTTTTGTGAGGTATTTTGTCTTAAATTCCTCAATGCTTAGTTTCAAATGCTCACTCAAACGCGCCGCTTCTTTCGCATCGATGAAGATATGACCGCTTTCTCCCGTGCAGCACTTGCCCCCACACTGGGCGCACTTGCTTGCGTCAAAGCCGTAGTTGAAACCCCGCTTGGTTTTCACACCACTCCTCCTTGAACCAAAATTTCATGCGTCAATATCGCGACTTTCTATCCCCTTAAATCGAGCGCCAATCCGCCCCATTTCCTCACTCAAACCACCCCCATCATACACAAATAGGGGCGGCAAAACCTCACAGGCGCTTTGACTGCTCTTTTTAATCTGTGCGAGCAAAAGCCTAGCTGCGGCCTCTTTTTTGCTGTGAACGAAGCGAATTTTAGTGAGTTTTAGTTTATGTTTTTCCAAAATGGCGCAAAGCTCGCCCAGGGCCTGGGCACTGTAGCAAAGATACAAGACCCCACGCGGCGCTAGCAAAGAATCGGCCTTGGCGATGAAATTTTGTAGGGGCAAAAAACTCCCGCTTTTGCTCATATTTTTGTGGAGGTTGGGGCTTTTTTGTGCGTTTTGCCTGTGAAAGGGGGGGTTGGAGATGATGTGATCGAATTTTTTTACGCTTATGAAATCCTTAAAATCACAGCAAAAAAGCTCCGCTTTGAGGGCGTTTTCTTGCAAATTCCGCTCAATGAGCGCGATGTTTTGCGTCTGAATGTCTAAAAGACTGAGGCTGAGTTCTGGATGGAAACACTTCAACAAAATGCCGACAATCCCGCACCCCGCACCCACATCCAAAAGCTCATTTTTCACGCCAAAATTCAAGGCAAAATCCGCCAAAAGCAGGGAGTCGCTATTGTAACGATAAGCGTTTTTCAGTTGGAAAAATTTGATGGTTTTTGAATGCATTCAATTTTATTATTTTACAAAATCAAGCTTCAATGCTCAAAAGACTTTAGGTCCTTTATAGTGCCCAGTAGAATGACAGTATCATTGATAAAAACGGTGATGGTTTCCAAATCGGGCAATAAATTCCACTCAGAATTGGCCCTTTTGTAAGCGATGACATGCATATTTTGGGCGATGTGTTTGAGAGAGTTGCCCGCTAATTCCTCGTCGATGTTCAGTTTGATGGCGCGCACTGTATTGGCCGAGAGGTCAAAGACCTCAAATTCCATCGCTCGCACTAAAAATTCCTTGACCAGTCTTTTGGCGCTTTCTCTTTCGGGGTAGATGACCTTCGTGGCGCCCAGTCGCGAAAGAATTTGCCCGTGTATGTTCGAGCTGGCCTTGGCGATGATGTGATTGGCGCCGATTTCCTTGAGTGCCATCAGGGTGAGTATGCTTTTTTCGACATTACCGCCGATGCTGACGATGACCACGCTAAGATCGTGAAAGCCCGCTTCCTTGAGCGCTGCGATGTTGGTGGAGTCTAGGATGTAAGCGTAGTTTGCTGTGTGCTGCAGCTGCTTGAGAGCCTCCTCGTCTTTATCGGCAACGATGACGGTATGCCCCGCGCCCAAAAGCTCATCGGCCACAACCGTCCCAAATTTTCCAAGCCCTATAATGCCATAACTTTGATTTTTCATTTTTTTCCTTTATAGATTGACCTTACCCTGCGGGTAGCGAACGTGCATAGCCTTGTCGCGGTGGAAAACGGAGAGGAAAAAGGCAAAAACTCCTATCCTGCCGCTTATCATCATAACGATGAGGATGATCTTGCTCGTGTCTGTGAATTTAGCGCAAAGGGACAAATTTCCGCCATCCCCCACAGAAATCCCGACAGTGGAGAAGGCTGATGAGGTTTCAAAGAGGAGGACGATGAATTTAAATTCAGTTTCTAGCAGGGAGAGGGCTATGGCGCAAACGACAATATAAACGGCTGAACCAACGGCAATAATGAAGGCTTTGTTTATCGTTTCTTGTTGAATTTCATATCGAAATATACGCACCCTTCCGTTGCGAAGCGTCCAGTAGGCATAGAGCAAAAGTACTGTGACAGTCGTAATTTTCATCCCTCCAGCCGTGCCACCGGGCGCGCCGCCTATCACCATAAACAAAGAGCCAAAAAAGAGACTCGCGTCCTTAAAACCTGAAAAATCAAGGGTATTAAAGCCTGAGGTTCTGTAATTGATCGCGGCAAAATAGGAGGCTAGAAATTTATCGAAAAAGGAAAAATTGCCTATGGTTTTGGAATTGGAATACTCAAAAATGAAGATGATCAGCGTGGAGGAGATGATGAGAATGATGGTTGCAAAAACGACGATTTTGGTATGCAGGCTGAGGTTTTGGAGGCGCTTTTTTTGGAAAAAATAAAGCTCAATAACGACAAAATACCCCAGTCCGCCGATGATGATGAGGCTTGTTGTGATGAGATTGATGGCGATATCGTGCTTATAGTGCACCAAGCCCGTTTGAAAGATGCTAAAGCCTGCATTGTTAAAGGCGCTGATGGAGTGGAAAAATCCAAACCAAAGCGCCGTGAAAAAGTCCATTTCTAGGGCGAAACGCAGGGTGAAGAGTATGGTGCCGATGAGCTCTATGATGAAGATGAACAATAAAACCTTTTTGAAAAATATGAACAAGCCGTCCATTGAGGGATAAAGCAAAGACTCTTTAAGTAAATTCCTACCGCTAAAGCCTACCTTTTTTCTAACGAGCATGTAGACAAAAAGGCCTATTCCCATATAGCCCAGTCCTCCGATTTGTATGAGTGCGAGTACGATGATTTGTCCCCAGAGTGTGAAATCTACAGCGATGTTTTTGACCACAAGCCCCGTCATACTCACGGCTGAAGCACTCGTAAAAAAGGCATCTAAAAAGGAAATGGGTGCTGCGTGTGTGAAGTCGAGAGATAAAAGCAAAGCACCCGCTAGGGCAATGATAATATAGCCTATGAGAAAGATTTGAAAGGTGCGTCTATCCAGTCCAAATTGTCTCAAGCAAACCTCTCTTGTGTTCCAAAATTTGATTCATTCTATACAATTAAACTTTAAGAAAAATTAAAATTTTAAACTTAAATTAAAGTTAAAAAGATAAAATTAAATCTTTCTTTGGGGTTGGATAGCTCAGTCGGTAGAGCAGCAGACTGAAAATCTGCGTGTCGGCAGTTCGATTCTGCCTCTAACCACCACTTTTACTCCATTTACCCCTTTAAAACTCCCATTTTTCCATATTTTACAAAAAAAAAAACGATTTTTCAAATTTCTCTTTACTTTTTGTTAATTTTTCTTTATAATTGCAATTATTTTTATCTTAATTATGAGAGGTTTAATAATGCAAAAATTTCAACCAAACTCTCACACGGGGGGGGGGGGTATAATCTCTCTTTAAGTCCCTGTATCAAGCTCCCTCTGTCTATCGCTTGTGCCATTTCGCTTGTATGTATAGGATTGCAAGCACAAACTCCTATGCCACCTGAAAATAACGCAAACGATCTTATCAATCAATTTAATAGCAACAATAATGTTTATACCATATACTGGAGAACTATTACAAAAAAAGGAAAATTTAAAAAACAATTTATGGACACAAGAGGGTGGAGTGCTGATAATGAAAATTATTACACTGGGACGCATCACT
Organism: Campylobacter sp.; assembly: GCF_030528245.1. Taxonomy (GTDB): domain Bacteria; phylum Campylobacterota; class Campylobacteria; order Campylobacterales; family Campylobacteraceae; genus Campylobacter_D. Next base: position 44,395 of record NZ_JAUMZG010000003.1, on the reverse strand, counting down.
ACTATTATCTAAGCGTTGCCCTTGCTTATAAAAATAGCACGAACTTTAATCAGCTCAATTGGAAATTTAAGCAAGGTGCACAAGTGGATTACCTTAAATTCGATTATAAAAAAACGATAGAAAACGCCCCTTGGCAAAATATGAAGGAGGAGAATGGTAGTTACGGTGCGCTCACTAACCGTAATCTTACCATCGGCACTTTTGATGTTAAAGGCGATGTGAAATTTGAAATCAAGCTAGGCGGTAAAAGCACGATAGACACTTTAAACAATACCGCCGAACGCCTAAATATAAAGGTCAATAATGAAAATGGCACCGACACACTCACTATAAGCACCCTCAACCAAACCACCGCAACAAGTGACGCTCAAATCTTCAAAAATGTCAATATAGGCACTTTTAATCTCCAAAATGGTAAGTCCTATCAAAGAGGCGGCAGTGTAGGGACTCTAAATCTACAAGGTGGAGAATTCCACCTAGGTGCCAAAGATGATATGAGCCAAGCCGAGCATAATGGCGTGGTAAATAATCTTGTCTTACAAAATGGAACCTTTAAACAATACAAAGGAGAGATAAATAATATCACCCTAACAAGCGATAAAGAAACAGCAAGCTTTACTACTAATAATAGCTTCCAAAATCAAACTCAAGGCACATACGATGGCTTAATCTCCAACGTTGATAAAAATAATAACGGAGAAAACACAGTAACATTTAACAATAATGGCGGCACAATTACTACCACACTCACTAGCGGACAACTCACTATCGATAACAAAAAGGGCGACATTACTAATAATGGAGCAGTATCATCACTAGATGTGAGCAAAAAGCAAGGTAGTGCCGTTGTAAATAATAGTAGTGGTGCTAGTATCGATAAACTCACATCAAACAATGACTTAACTATCAACAATCAGGGTAAAATCAGCGATCTAGATTTTAGTGGCGGCTCTGTAAATAATGGCGGCGAAATCGCTAAACTCGATCTTAAAGGCGGCTCACTTAACAATGCTGGCACTATCACAACTCTAAATAATACAAATGGAGTAGCGATAAATAACCAAGGCACTATCACTACCTTTACAAATAAAAACACCGCCACTATCCACAATCAAGGCAAAATCACAAAGGGTATCATCAATGACGGCGGAACTTTAACTGTTGTTAATGACTTTAGAAGGATTGAAGGGACAAAAAATTTTCAAACCATAGGAGAGATAGGTAAAACAACAAAGGGTGTCCATATAGAAAACAATAATGGTAAGCTTAATATCCCTATTTGGTATTTTAATAAAGAAGAATATACCACAGCAGAAGAGAGAAAAAACAAAGCCTTACTTGTAGATGGAGATTATGCAAACATTAGCTTAGAAAATGCTTTTGTTAGCACACATAATTTAGATGTAGATGAAACCTATGATGCTTATAGCCTCATCGCAGATAAAAACGGCAATAGTGTAGGAGATAAAATCAATAATGGTCAAGGTATAGATGTCAATAAACTCTATTCTGTTTCAGGCATTTATACCTTTGAAAATTACGGGGGTAAGGGTCGCTATAGAGCTATCATTAATAGAGATGAGCTAAGTGGTAGAACCCTAGCACAATCTATTATTTATTCTCAAAGAGTAAGAAATGTCAATCTCTCAAGGATGCTAAGAGAAGCAACAACTCAAGTCTTTGTTTCAGGTAAAAAAAGTGAAGTAAATGCAAATGGCAAAAGCTTAAGTCAGTTAGAACGACTCCACACCAATCACAGAGATGAAAACTCTCAAAATCATAGCTTTGTGATTCCTTATTATCAAAACTTTAGGGCAAACTTAGGAAGTGAGACAGGGACATTAAAATCAAATTCCTCAGGTATGCTTATCGCTACACAAAGACAACTTCCAAATGATTATGGAGTCTTAGGAATTTATACAGGCTTTGAAAATGTTGACCAAAAGGTTAATGCACAAAGATTAGAAATAGATGGAAATTCTTATTATGCAGGTTTAACTTATAAAAATAGCTTTTATGAAGATGATTTAACAACTTATTTTATGAATCTTACTACTAAGATTGATTATATAAAAAGAGATGTAACTAAGGCTTACCGTGGTTATATAGGCTCTGTTAGTTCTACGGCAAAGGTATTTGGATACGGGGCTAATGCTAGAGTGGGACTAAGTCATTATCTTAAAAATGATGCAAAAATCTCTCCTCAAATAGGCTTTAATTATCTAGGTATGCACTCTAAGCCTTTTACTCTTAATCACTTAGGAGGCACAAGGGAGCATTATTTAGCACAAAACTTTAATTTCATCGATGCGGTCGCTACGGTAAAATATGAAACTCCTTGGATTAATCGTTTTAAAACAGTTGTGGCACTAGGGACGATTATTAATGTCTATAAAGATGCAAAAGGAACCTTACATCTTGATAGCAATGTCTTAAATGCTGAACTTGACATTGCTAGACTTTATGGAGTAGTGCAAGGGGGAATTTCTTATGACTTGACTAAGGATTCTGATATTTCTTTAGGATATAGTGGAATTTTCTCTTCAGCTAATATTATAAGATCTCACGCCCTTATGTTTAGATATGCTTGGTGGTGGTGAGTTTAACAAAGGGAGCTTTTTAATCTAGCAAAAAATCTTTTTGTATAACGCAAGGTAAAATAAAACAAAGCAAGACTTAAGGCAAGATACTCAAAAAACTGCGGAACTTTTGCGGATAAAAAATAATGATAACTTGCTATAACTATACATAAATAACCAAGCTTTCTTATGTTTTCAAGCTTTTTAAAGCGTTTAAAAGAGCTTAAAAACATTAAAAAAATAATGATAAAGGCTACAAAGCCACTGCCCTCAAATAATCTTTTGCTAATATCATCATAAAGTTTTACAAGGCTTAAATTTTTAGAAAAAACAAAATACACGATAAAATGTAAAAAAACCCAAATCCCCCCAAAAAGTCCTAATAATTTTGGATAGGTTTTTGTAGGCTTAAATTTAAAAAGAGAAAAAATAATGCTTAAATGTAAAAATACAAGTGCAAAAATGCCTGTATAAAAATAAAGCTCTTTAATTAAATCAAAGCCCACAAAAAAGACATTATAAACCGCTGCATAAGTGGTAAAAATAAGGCTTAAAATAAAAATGATAAAAGCCAAATTTTTATAAAATTTAGCTTTTAAACGCTTCAAAAATTTGCCCTTAAATCCATACCTGCATATAAATGCGCGACCTCTTTTTCATAGCCGTTAAATAAAAGCGTAGGTTTGGTGAAAAACTCTCCTAAGGCTCTTTCATCGGCTTGCGACCATCTAGGATGAGAGACTGCTGGATTGACATTAGCATAAAAGCCGTATTCATCAGGTGCGTAAGCTTGCCAAGTGCTAACAGGCTGTTCTTTGACAAATTCTATTTTGACTATGGATTTAATGCTTTTAAAGCCATATTTCCAAGGCACGACAAGGCGTATCGGTGCGCCATTTTGTGCGAGGAGAGGCTTTTTATACATACCTACGGCTAAAATGCTTAAAGGATTCATCGCCTCATCAAGTCTTAAACCCTCAACATAGGGATATTTAAGCGTTGGAAAAAAGGCGTTTTGGTCAGGAAAGCGGCTTTTATCAAAAAGCGTGGTAAATTTCACAAATTTCGCCTCACTTGTGGGCTTGACCTTATCTATTAAATGCCTTAGCTCAAAGCCCACCCAAGGCACCACCATCGACCAAGTTTCAACGCACCTAAAGCGGTAAATCCTCTCCTCCAAAGGAAAGGCTAAAAAGTCCTCCATACCAAGCTTTAAAGGCTTTTCGACCTCTCCTTCTATGCTAACTTCCCAATTTTTTGTTGTGAAATTTTTCGCGTGTTTGACTGCTTCTTTTTTATTGACAGAAAATTCATAAAAATTCACATAATTATTCGCCAGTTTTTCATCACTGATTTTAAGCCCATCTTCATTCGCGCTCGGGCTAAAATTTAGGGCTAAAAGCTTGGACTGCACGAGGCTAGCTCCCAGCATGGCCCCACGCCCATCTTAATAAAATCTCGCCTTTTGCGGTATAAATTTTCAGGAGTGATACGCATGAAAATCCTTATAACGATGATGCACGATTTGACCACATCAAAAATAACGCCGCGTTAATCGCGACTAAAGTTGCGCGAGGATCTTTTCGCAAATTTTTCTCGGCTCATCGGCCTCATAAATGGGGCGCCCCACCACGATAAAATCGCTCTTTTGCTTCTTGGCCTCTTGCAAATTTGCCACCCTTTTTTGATCCCCACTCGCCTCACCAAAGGGCCTGATCCCCGGCGTGAGCGTGAGGAAAGAATTTTGCGTATTTTCTTTGATCAAAAGGCTCTCAAACACCGAGCAAACCACACCATCAAGTCCTTTTTCATGGGCAAGTTTTGCCAGTTTCACCACGGCCCCATCAAGTTTTTGTCCATAAATTTCAAAAAACTCCGCCCCATCAAAGCTCGTCAGCGCCGACACGCCAAGGACTAGAGGACGCTTTTTGTGGCGATTGAGCCGCTTCATCACCGCATCCATCGCCGAGCCTCCCGCACTCGCGTGAAGGTTGATCATATCCACACCAAGCCTCAGGCACTCCTCGCAAGCATCGGCCATAGTGTTGGGGATGTCGTAAAATTTAAGGTCCAAAAAAATGGGCGCCGGGTTGATTTTTTTTAGCCCCTCGATGAGGGCAAAGCCGTCCCTCACATAGCTTCTAAGCCCTATTTTAAGCCAAACATCAAGCCCCTCAAGCTCCTTGGCCAGTCTCAGGCACTGCTCCTTGCTTGCCAGATCCAAGGCCACGCAAAGCTTCATTTTCCAGCCTCAAGGGCATCCAGCACTCCGTTGATGAACTTGGGTGCATTATCGCCGATGAGCTCCTTTGCCAGCTCCACGGCTTCGTTGATAATGATGGCCTTGCTTGTCGGCGTGTGCAAAAGCTCATAAGCGCCCAGCCTCAAAATCGCCCTTTCCAAATGCCCGATTTGATCCATCGTGTTTGCATTCAGGTGAGGGTTGATGGCCTCATCAAGCGCCTCAATGCTTGAACAAACCCCCTCATAAAGGCTCAGAGTGAAATTTTTTTGCTCGTTGCGGATTTTTTTTGTGCGTAAAAATTCCTCGACAAAATCCTCGTTTTTCTCGTTAAATTCAAGGGCGTAAAGTAGGGACACGATGCTTTGGCGCACCTGATGCCTCGTTGCCATTTTAGCTCCCCAAAAGGCTCTTTAAATTCAGCATTTCAATCAAACCCAGCATCGCCTCAAAGCCCTTATTGCCGGCCTTACTCCCCGCGCGCTCAAGGGCCTGCTCAAGCGTGTCGGTCGTCAGCACCCCAAAGCTCACCGGCACATCGTGGCTAAGGCTCACATTGGCGATGCCCTTCGTGGTTTCAGCAGAAATGTAGTCAAAATGCGGCGTAGAGCCCCTTATCACCGCGCCCAGGCAGCAAATCGCATCAAATTTTTGACTCCCAATCGCCATCTTTAAAGCAAAGGGCAGCTCAAAGGCGCCGGGCACCAAGATGAGCTCCAAATTTTTCTCCGCCCCGCCGTGGCGCAAAAAGGCATCCCTCGCTCCCTCCACGAGTCTATCGGTGATGATGTGATTGAACCGCGCATTGATGAGGGCGATTTTTTCACTGCCCTTAAGTTTTAATTGACCTTCGATAATCTTCATGGTTTTTCCTTAATCGATGAATTTTTTCAAGGCCAAAAGCGTTTTCACGCAGGCCCTCAAGCGCTCTAAATTTAGCATATTGTCCCCATCACAAAGCGCCTCGCAGGGGTTGAGGTGGGTCTCAAAAAAATACCCATCCACGCCCACGGCCCCCGCCGCCCTAGCTAGAGGCTCTACAAATTCACTCCTTCCACCGCTTTTGCCTCCTGCGGCTCCTGGCATTTGCACGCTATGGGTCGCGTCAAAAATTACGGGCGCAAATTCGCGCATGATCACGAGGCTTCGCATGTCCACGACCAAATTTCCATAGCCAAAGCTACTGCCCCGCTCGGCGACAAAGACGCCATTTTTTCGTGCCGACTCATAGCCCTCGCCGCTTTCGTTTCGGGTCTCTAGCACTTTTTTGATGCTGTATTTGATATCGCTGGGGTTTAAAAACTGCCCTTTTTTGATGTTGATTTTTGCGGGGGTTTTTGCCGCGGCAACGAGCAGGTCCGTTTGACGGCACAAAAAAGCGGGGATTTGCAGCACATCCGCGACCTCGCTCACGGGCGCGGCCTGAAAACTTTCGTGGATGTCGGTGAGGATGGGCATTTTAAATTTTTCCTTCACAGCGGCTAGAATTTCAAGCCCCTTCTCAAGACCCGGACCGCGAAAGGAGCTTAGGCTCGTGCGATTTGCTTTGTCAAAACTGGACTTGAAATAAAACTCTATTTCTTCATTTTCGTTCCATTCTTGCAACTGCTCAGCCACCCTAAAAACCAATTCTTTACTTTCTATCACACAGGGACCGGCGATTAAAATCATCTTTTTGCTCATTTAAAAGTTGTTCCGCCATCTACGATGAAAGTATGTCCCGTTACCCAGCTTGCCTTGCTCGAGCAAAGGAAAAGACAAGCTCCGGCCAGATCCTGAGGCTGCCCCATGCGATTGAGCGGGCTTAAATTTATCGTTGCTTGCTTGACTTCTTCATAATTCGTAAAAGCCTTGAGCGCATCCGTGTCGATGGGTCCGCCGCTTACGACATTCACGCGAATGTTTTTGTCCCCAAGCTCCGTCGCAGCATACCTCGCCATAGCCTCCACCGCAGCCTTAGCCGTGCCGTGTCCGGCGTAGTTTTCGATATGCACCAAATTCCCCGTCGATGAGATGGAGATGATGCTGCCCCCACCCACTTTCTCCATCCTTTTAGCCGCCTCTTGCGCCCCGACGACAAAGGCATTAACCGTAGCGGTAAAGATATTATTGATGCCGCGAGGCTTGAGTTTCATAAATTTCGTATAGCCACCCACGACTGAGCGCCCTGAAATGATGGCGTTGGAGATGAAAAAATCTACCCGATCAAAATCCGCATCAATGCTCTCAAAAAGCTCCTTGTAAGTCTCAGGCTCGAGGATATTAAAGGCGTAAGCTCTGGCTTTGATTTTGTAATTGGCCTCCAAATCCCTCACCATATCCTCAGCAATCTGGGCATTGGCATTGTAAGTGAAAGCGATGTTGGCGCCCTCTTTTGCAAATTCATACACGATAGCCCTGCCTATACCCCTAGTGCCCCCACTGATGACTAAAGTTTTGTTTTGAAATTCCATTAAAATCCTTTGATGGTGTATTTTTGCATAACTTTTTCTATTTTGAGGCGATTATCCCCGCTCGGTGGACAAAGCGGAAGCCTAAATTCTAGGCTGTCTATGAGGCCTGCGATAAACATCGCCGTTTTGATGGGGATGGGATTGCTCTCGCAAAATAAAATTTTATTGATGGCATAAAGCTCGTCGTTGATTTTTTTCGCCCCCTTAAAATCCTCCGCCAAGGCCATCTTTGTCAGCTCACTGATCTTATCGGGCAGTAAATTCGCGCTCACAGAAATCACCCCCCGACCTCCGTTAGAAAGTATGGGATAATTGATCGCATCATCGCCAGAAATCAGCGCCATTTCAGGCTCTTGAGCAAGCAAATCCACGCATTTATCGATGCTCCCGCTCGCCTCCTTGATGCCGTAAATATTTTCACAATCCCTAAAAAGCCTTATCGCCGTATCCGTGGCTATCTCACAGCCCGTGCGCGCGGGGACATTGTATAAAAGCACAGGAATTTCTACGCTATTAGCTATAGATTTATAGTGCTGGTATAAACCCTCTTGAGTGGGTTTGTTATAATATGGCGTTACGCTTAAAATTCCATCCGCGCCGCATTTTGCCGCAAACTGCGCCAAGCCCACCGCCTCGTGAGTGGCATTGCTCCCCGCTCCGGCCAAAACCTTCACCCCCGTATTTTTACACGCGCTCACGGCGATTTCAATGCACTGCCTATGCTCCTCATGAGTAAGGGTCGCACTCTCGCCTGTCGTGCCCACCGGCACCACTGCGGCTATGCCGTTTGCAATCTGTCTTTTGATCAATTTTTCATAGCAGACCACATCCAAATTCCCATTCTTAAAGGGTGTGATGAGGGCTGTCATCGCGCCGATGATGATGCTTTTATCCATTTTTGTCCTTTCTCAAAATCAAAGTCGTGGAATTCTTTGCGACAAAATATTTTTTCGCCGCTCCAATCAAATCCTCCAAGCTTAAATTTTCAACATTTTTCTCATAATTTAAAAGCGGCTTCAAATCCCCCCGCGCCAAGAAAGAACCATAAATGCTCGAAACCGAAGAGGCATTGTTGAAAGAAAAGATAAAGTCGCTCCTGACATTGTTTTTCACTTTTTGCAGGTCCTTGCTAGAAATTTTACCCCGCTTGATTTTCTCTAAAATTTTAAGCAGCTCCCGCTCCACCCGCTCGGCTTTAATGCCTAAATTGCAATTGGCGATGAAGATGAACAAACTCTCATCCACGCTGTCATTGACAAAGCAGTAAAATTCATTAATCAAGCCCAATTTGTCCATTAAAATTTCGCTCAAAAGCGCGCTCTTGCCACTACCCAAAAGCTCCGATAGAGCATGGAGTGCTGGGATGTCCTTATGCTTAAAAGGGGGGATTTTGTAAGCCAGTGCCAAAAGCTCCGTGCCGCCGTCTTTGAAAAGCTCGGCACGTCTGGCGCCATCTTGGCGCGGCTCTTTGGTGTGGATTTTAGGCAGGGCCTTGGTGTTTTTAATGCCCTCAAAATGCCGCCTCGCCCCCGCAAAAACCTCCCGCGCCTCAACATCCCCGCTCACGAGCAAAATCGCATTTTTGGGCTGGTAAAAGGTCGCGTGAAAATCCCTAATGTCCTCGATGCTCCAGCTTTCAATGTCCCTAAAAAAGCCTATCGGCGTCCAGTGGTAGGGATGGTAAATGAAGGCGTGGTTGAAGAGGCGAAAGTATAAATACCCAAGCGGATTGTTGTCCGTGCGCCACCGCCTCTCCTCCAAAACCACCTGCCGCTCGGGCTGAAATTCCTCATCTTTGAGCTCCAAATTCGCCATAAGCTCGGCAAAAAGCTCCAAAGCCTTGTTCAAATGTGTTCTCGAACATTTGATGTAATAATGCGTGTGATCAAAGCTCGTGCTGGCATTATCCACGCCGCCAAAGCCCTTCACCACCGCGTCAAATTCCCCCGCCTTTAAATTTTTCGTGCTTTTAAAATTAAGATGCTCTAGCATATGTGCGATGCCACTTTTTCCCAGAACCTCATTACGCGAACCCACCTTGTAAAATACATCCACGCTAATGACTCCGCTGCCCTTATTTACGGGCAGGGCATAGACCTCAAGCTTATTTTTTAAAATCTGCTTTTCATAAGCGATCATCTTAAATTCACCCCCACCGCCTCGCTAAGATGCAAAAAGCCCTCCTTTTTCAAAAGCACGGCGAGTCCTTCGTTGATCCTCCTCACAAGGCCAGGACCCCTAAAAACCAAGCCCGTGTAAATTTGCACCAGATGGGCCCCGCTTTTAATCCTCCCCCAAGCTTCTTGCGCACTGTCGATCCCCCCGCTTGCGATGAGTAGGGTTTTACCAAAAAGCTCACGGGCTAAATTTTCAAAGAAAATCCCGCTTTTTTTAGCGATAAGTCTCCCGCTAAGCCCCCCGAAAGTGCGGGGAGTGTCCAAAAGGGAGTAATCCGTGCTGGTGTTGGCGATGATGAAGCCACTAGCGCCCTTTTCTATGGCGTTTTGACAAAGCTTTATGGCCTCAGGCACGGGCATATCGGGCGCGATTTTAATCAAAACGGGCACAGAGCTAATCTTTCGCGCCTCCTCAAGTAGGTCACTAAGAAAGCCATCGTTTTGCAGGGCCCTTAAATTCTGCGTGTTGGGCGAGGAAATGTTGATGACAAAATAATCGCACAAATGCTTAAAAGTGCGCAAAAGGCCGAGATAATCCTCCAAAGCCGCCTCATGGCTCGTGTCTTTGTTTTTGCCGATGTTGGCTCCCAAGGGCAGGACAAAGGGATGAATTTTCGCAAGTCGCGAAGCGATTTTTTCGCCCCCATCGTTGTTAAAGCCCATCGCATTTTGTAAGCTTTCTTGCGAAGTGAGGCGGAACAGGCGGGGTTTTTCATTGCCCTCTTGTGCCCTAGGCGTCAAGGTGCCACACTCCAAAAAGCCAAAGCCCAAAGCCGCTAGGCCTCTTAGCATCGTGGCGTTTTTATCAAAACCCCCCGCTAGCCCGACAGGATTAGCAAACTCAAGCCCCAGCAAATTTTGCTTCAAAGCCTCATCGCTAAAAATATACTTGTGAGCAAGGAGACTCAGGCCCCCCGGATAAAATGCATTGAGGGCTCTGAGTGAGAATTCCACCAAGCGATGGGCATTTTCGGGCTCCAATTTAAACAGCAAGGGTTTGAAAAAATCATAATCCATCTTCATCCTTTATAAGCCCATTATCTTAGCTAAAATTGTTAAAATTTAGCATCGCAGCGACCCTTATTTTTGAATTTTTGATAAAGCGCGCAGTTTTGCAAAAGCTCCCCATCACTCCCGCACGCCACGATCCTGCCCCCCTCCATCACGGCGATTTTATCGGCATTTTCTATGGTGCTTAGGCGGTGCGCGACTATCAGGATGAGCCTGTCCTTTTTCAGCGCCTCGATGCTTTGGATGATGGCCCTTTCACTTTCGTTATCCAGGGCCGAAGTCGCCTCGTCAAAAATCAACAAATCAGGCCTTTTATACAGGGCTCTGGCGATGGCGATGCGCTGCTTTTGCCCCCCGCTTAAATTTTTGCCATTTTCCAAAAGCGGGGTGTGAATGCCGCCCATTTTCTCCACAAAATCATAAGCATTCGCCGCCCTGAGTGCCCACAGCACCCTCTCCTCACTCAAATCCTCCCCGTAGGCTACATTTTGCGCGACGCTCTCGTTGAAAATGTAAATATTTTGCGTGACCAGACCTATGCGTGAGCGCAGGGATTTGAGGCTGAAATTTTCAATGCCCTCGCCGTTTAGCAGAATTTCCCCCGCATTTTTAGCAAAAAAATGCAAAATCAGCCCGATGATGGAGGATTTCCCGCCCCCACTCTCCCCCACAAGGGCTAGAATTTCCCCCCTTTTGAGGCAAAAATTCACGCCTCTTAAAAGCTCGCTTTGACCCTCGTAGGCAAAATGCACATCGCGAAATTCTAGCGCAGAAAGGGGAGGCAGCTCGCAAGGACCGCCCAAAATTTCAGGCTCCAAGTCCAAAAGGTAAAAGGTCCGCTCGCTTGCGACCACGGCCATTTGAAGCCTGCCGTAAAGTGAAGTGAGGCGCTTTATGGGCGTGTAGGCCCCAAAAAGCGCCGCGATGAAGGCGATGAAGGCGCCAGCACTCAGCTCCCCCCCGATCACCTCGCGGCCGCCGATGAGGATCACCACCGCCACGCCGAGCGCGCCGATCATCTCCATCATGGGGCTTATGAGGGCGTCGATGCGAGTGTTTTTGAGCGTGGCCTTGCAAAGGCTTTCATTGGGCAGGTCAAATTTATCCCGCTCCCGCTTTTCGGCGCTTGAGAGCTTGATGAGCTCGATGTTGGAAAAAATTTCGTTCAAAATCGCAAGCAGGTCGGCATTGCTTTCCTGAGTCCTTTTGGCGTAAATTCTAAGCCTCCTTGCCAGATAAACCAGGGGCAAAATCGCGCAAGGCAGGGCGATGAGGGCGATGAGGGCGAGCTTGGGGCTATTGTAAATCACCACCGCCAAAAGTCCCACCGTCGTCATGGCCTCGCGCAAAAAATCTGGGATGATGTTTGAAACGATGCTCTGCAAGGCGCCGATGTCGTTGGTCGAGCGGCTGATGAGCTCGCCACTTTTGTGCTTTTTGAAAAAGGTAAGATCCAGACGCAAAAGATTTTCCAAAACCCGCTCTCTTAGGTTTTTAAGCACCCTTGTCCCCACATAAGCGATGTAAAAGGTCTGCATATACGCGCCCAAATTTTTCAAAAAATAGGCAAAAACGAGAAAAAAAGGCACGATGTAGAGCAGATCGAGCCTTTTTTGCACGAAGATATAATCCAAAATCGGCTGCAGGGCCTGAAAACTCCCAGCCGTGCCAAGGGCGGATAAGAACATCCCTAAAATTCCCAGAGCAAAATGCCTCCAATACTGCCTGTAGTAGGGGCTAAAGCGACCCAAAACCTCCCTAAGCTTCATCATCCACTTCCCAAACCACACCCTGTGGCGTGTCCAAAAGCACGATGCCCTCCGCGGCCAGCTCGGCCCTGAGCGCGTCCGCTCTTTGAAAGTCTCTATTTTTTTTCGCCTCAGCCCTTTGCAAAATGCGCGCCTCAATGCCCTCGCGTCGCTCCTTGCTCACGCCCCACTGAAAATAATCCTCCCCGCTCAAAAAACCAAAGCCAAAAATGGAGGCAAGCTCTTGCAAGGACCCCGTCAAATCCTGCTTTAAAGCTTTATTTTTGGGCTCCTTATCCAGGGCGGCATTGGCGGAATTTAAAAATTCATCCAAGAGGGCTAGGGCCTTGGAAATGTTCAAATCATCGCTCAAGCAGGCTAAAATTTGCCCCGAAATGGGGGCGCTAAGGCCAGCAAAATCCTCATCAAATCCTGCCAAATTCAGCCTTTTTTTTAGGCGATAAAATTTATCCAAACGCCTCTTAGCCGCCATCAAATCCGGCCTTGAGTAGTTAAAATGCGCCCGGTAATGCGTGCCCAAGAGATAAAAGCGCAAAACTTCGCCGTGAAATTCCCTGAGGGCGTCCTTGAGGAAAAAGCTATTGTTGAGGCTTTTGCTCATCTTTTCCCCGTGCATTTTCACAAAGCCATTGTGCAGCCAACTTTTTGCCAAATTTTTGCCCCAGGCGCAGCGGCACTGGGCGGCTTCGTTTTCGTGATGCGGAAAAAGCAGATCCGCCCCCCCAGCGTGGATGTCAAGCCCATCCTCAAAAAGGCTCTCAATCATCGCCACGCACTCAGTATGCCAGCCCGGCCTACCCCTGCCAAAAGGCGCCTCGTAAAAGGCCGCGTCAAATTTCCACAGCACAAAATCGCTGGCATTTTTTTTCGCACTGTTGCCTGAAAGTCGGCTTAAATTTTCCTCGCTCTGCCTTTTTGAAAGACTGAAATAATCCGCATCCTTGCTCACATCAAAATAAATCCCATCCTCCAAAACGTAGGCAAAGTCTCGCTTTTGCAAATTTTCGATGAGGCTTATCATCGCCTTGATGAAGTGGGTCGCTCGGGGCTTAAAATCAGGCTCCATAACCCTCAAAGCCCTCATATCCCGCTCGTAGCTTGCGATGTAAAATTCGCTCACTTGCTCCAAACTCTGCCCGCTTTCTTGCATTTTTTTTAAAATTTTATCGTCAATGTCGGTGTAGTTTCGAGCAAAGCTCACCCGCCGTCCTAGCGCCAACAAAACCCGCCGCAGTAAATCAAAGCAAACGCTGCTCCTAGCGTGCCCAAGGTGCGCATCATCATACACGGTCGGGCCGCAAAGGTAGAGGTTGATTTTTTCTTCATTGAGGGGTATTTTTTCTTTCAAGGCGCTGTCAAAAAGCTGCATTAAATCCTCCCGTTATGCTCGTAAAAATTCCAACAAAAAGCCCGATGATCCAGCTTTTCCCCTCCCACAACAAAAGACCAAAAAGGGATAAAAACAAAAGGCTTAAGAGGCTAAATTTTAGAGAAATTAAGGCAAAAAATTGCTTAAAACCGAAGGCTTTCACGCTGGCAAAAAGCAGGTAAAAAGCGCTTAATGAACTAGAAAGCGCCACGGCCAAAACCTTTAAATTTTCATCCTCAATGCAAAAAATAAGCCCCACGGACAAAAAAGCACTCAAAAACAGAGCCTTGATGGCGATGAGGGCGGCTTGCTTTTGCTGCAATTTTGCATAAAGCCACAGGGAGAGGAGTTTTTGCAAACCAAAGGGCAGGAGGCCCAGCAAATAGGCGCTTAAGACAGAGGCGGTCAAAATGCTATCCTCGTGCGTGAAATTCCCCCGCTCGAACAAAAGGCGCGAAATTTCAAGGGAAAAAATCACGCCGATGAGGGTTGAAAGCAGTAAGAGTAGGGTTAGGATGGCGAGGGATTTTTGCATGAATTTTAGGGCATCTTTTTCGGTTTTAGCCTTTAAAAGTTTTAGAATTTTAGGAAAGCTTACTTGGGTGAGGGCTATGGCAAAAAGGGCTAGGGGTAGCTGGAAAACGCGGTTGGCGTAGTAGAGGTAGGAGATGCTCCCGCTGATGAGAAAGCTAGCGATGGTGGTGTCTAGGAGTGAGCCTATTTGCGTGGCTGATGCGCCGAGCACTCCGTGGGAGAAATTACCATAAAAGCCCTTGAGGCTGGCTTTGTATCGCTTAAATTTCAGGCTTAGACGCATGGCTTTGAATATGGGACTTTGCCGCAGGATGTAAAGATGCAAAACAAGCTGGGCTACTCCGCTTAAAACGGTCGCGTAGGAGAAAATATAGAGGGTGTGATGGGGAGTGGTGCTATCTGCGAAGAAGGCGGCGATGACGATGCTGAGGTTAAACAAGGCTGCTGAAAAGGAGGTGAGGAAAAATTTTTGCCTGTAATTTAAAAGCGCGCCCAAAAAACTCACCCAAAAAATGAAAAGCAAATACCAAAAATTTATCGCCACTAGGGGGGAGGCGAGGGCTAGGGTTTTGGCGTCAAAGCCGAGGGCAAAAATTTTTGTGAAAAAGGAGGAGAAAAAGCTCACCAAAAGGCAAAGCAGGAGGACGATGGTGCTAAATTGTGCCAGGACGCAGAGGCAAAAGGCGCCCTTTTTTCGCGCGCGGGTGAAATTGGGCAAGAAGCTCTGCCCAAAGGCTCCTTCTGCGAAGATGCGACGGAAGAAAGCGGGCATTTTGAGCGCGACAAAAAAGATGTCGCTATGAATTCCTGCGCCTAAAAAAAGAGCGATCAAAACATCCCTAGCCAGTCCTAAAACGCGTGAAAACAAAATCCCCAGGGCATTGATGATGCAATTTTTGAGTACCAAATTTTTCATAAAAAACAAAAATAAGACGAAATTAAAGGGGCTATTTTAACTAAACTTGATTACAATTAAATCAAAACGACCAAGGAAGCAAATTTTGGAAGAAAAAATCGTCTCCTACACAGAAAACCCCCACAAAGAAATGCTTGGAGTGGCTTCAAGGACGGGCATCAGTGTCGGGGAGCTGGATTTTAATCTTCTCGCCTTTTCGACCCAGTATCGCTTCGGCAATCAAGAGTGGCAGAAAATCAGTGAAAAAGAGCTCGTGCTTTTTGAAAAAGATGATGTGTTTTTGAGGGATGATTTGCAAATCAAGCAAGAGTATAAGATCGAAATCACCAAGCTTTCTCAGGACGTGCTCGCAAACGCCATCCAGCTCGTGGCGAATAAAAATTTAACCAAAATCATCGCAAAGATTGATTTTAGAGCCTTTGGCTACGAGGACAGGCTTGCCATCAAGCTTTTGCAAAATATCTACAAAAAAATGCTGAAATTGAAATTCCTCATAGGAATTCGCGTTTTTGACTTCAAACAGGGCCTTTTAGACCTCACCCTCAAGCACAAAAATAGCCCTCTAAAAGAAATCATTTACATCCCTGTAGCAAGGGGCATCAATCCCACTCACAGTCAGGATGAAAAGCTCGTTTTAAGCTACCGAGAAAGGATGAGTGGTGCTACGATGGATGAAAAACGCACGGGCATCGTTGGGGTGGATGAAAATGAGATCGCTCTCAAGCACTACAAGGCCAAGAGCGGCAAGGAGGGCAAAAATTTAAATTTGCAAACTTTAAAGGTTTTGGAGGCTAAGGAAAATAAAATCACATTTTCTTGCTCAAGTGCCTTCAGGGTGGAGGAAAAGGAGGATTGCACTCAGTATATCACGACCAGAAAGGGCTTCATAGCAGAAAATGGCTCCAATTACGACATCGCCAACGAGCTGGATTTTAACGGCGTGGATTTTAAAAGCGTGGGCATCATCCGCGCGGGACTGGATAAAAATGTCAAAATCAACATAAGACTGGTCTCAGAAATACAAGATGCGGTGGGCTCTGGAGTGCGGATAGAATGCGAGGAGCTCAATGTCAATGGCAGTGTGGCGGGCAACACGCACCTAAGCGCCACGCGACTGAGGATCGATGGCACGACGCACACTAAGGCTAAAATTCACGCCAAAGAGGGCTATATCAAAACGCACAGAGGCTTTGCTGAGGGCGATAAACTGAGCATAGACTTGCTCGAGGGAGGGAGGGTCAAGGCCTATGAGGTGCGGATCAAAAAAAGCTTGGGCGGGAGCATCGAGGCGGATAGAATTTACATCGAAAGCCTTGCCGCGAACAATACGATAGCCTTTTATGAAAGTGCCATTGTGGAGCGTTTTGAGGGGGAAAATAATAAATTCAACGCCCGGGTCAAAATGGAAAAAAATTACGATGAAAATTTAAAAAATATAGAAAGCGAGCTTGCAAGCCTCAAGCGAAAAGGCGTTTTGCTCAAGCAAAATTTAAACGCCTCCAAAAACGCGGTGCAAGAGCTTGAAAAAAAGGTGCAAGCGCTTAAAAATTCGGGGCAGAAGGTCCCGGCGAATTATCAAAAAATGCTGCAAGATTACGCCCTGCTGACTCAAGAGCTTGGTAAAATCCAGCTTTCAGAAAGGGCACTTTTGGAGCAAAGGGAGGCGCTTAATGAGGAGTTGCTAGAGCTGCAAAATGAGCTTTTCAACGCCAAATTCATCAACAAAAGCGGCGCGTTTAGCGATATGAATGAGATCAAATTCAGCCTCCTTGCCCCGAAGAAAGATCTCACCTTCGTCCCCGAGGCGGGTGAGGAAAGGGCCAAGCGCATCACGATCCAAAAAGATCCAAACGATGGGGGGGGCGTGGAGCTTGTGCAGGGTTCAAACTACGAAGAGGAGGATGTGAAATGGTCGTCGCCATCGAAGGGATAATCACCCAAAAAGAACCAACCTTCATCGTGCTCAAATGCCAAAGCGGCGTGAGCTATGGGGTCTTTGTCTCGCTTTTTTGCGCTGCAAAGCTTGAAAAAGGCAGGTCTTATGAGCTTTTTATCACGCCCATCATCAAGGAGGACTCGCATAAATTTTACGGCTTTTTGGACAGGGAGGAGCAGAAAATTTTTGAAATGCTCCTTAGGGTCAATGGCATCGGCGCTACGACCGCGATGGCAGTGTGCTCAAGCCTTGATACCGACAGCTTTTACAAGGCCCTCACTTTGGGCGATGAGAGCCTTTTTAAAAAGGTGCCGGGCATCGGTGCAAAAAGCGCCAAGCGCATCCTTGTCGAGCTAGAAGGCGCCAAAGCAGCCCTAAGTAGCGTGAGCGATGAGAGTGCTAGTGCCCTAGCAGCCCTGCTGAGTCTGGGCTTCAAGCAGGATAAAATCCTAAGCGTCCTATCCTCCTGCACGGCTAAGGACACGGGCGAGCTTGTCAAAGAGGCCCTGAAAAAACTCGCCTAAGGACGGAAAATGAGATTTGCAATACTTTTTGGCGGGAATTCTTACGAGCATGAAATCAGCATCATTAGCGCCGTGGTGCTTCAAAAAATCCTCAACGCGCCTTTGGAATTCATCTTTTGTGATGCGAAGAGGGATTTTTACCTCATCCCAGCCTCCAAAATGAACGCGAAAATTTTCAGCTCCAAAGCCTACACGGAGGAAAAAAAACTCATCCTAAAACGGGGAGGCTTTTACAAAAAAGGGCTTTTGAGCGAGGGGAGGGTGCCTTGTGATTGCGTTATCAATCTCATTCACGGGCGCGACGGAGAGGATGGGAAAATCGCCGCCTTGCTAGAATTTTTTGATCTAAATTTCATCGGGCCTCGCCTTGAGGCTAGCGTTTTGTCTTTCAACAAAGAGCTCACCAAGCTTTACGCGCAAAATTTAGGCATCAAAACCCTCCCCTACACCATGCTAAGAAAGCACGAGACACAAAATTTCACGCCGACCTTTCCCTGCATTTTAAAGCCCGCAAGGCTTGGCAGTAGCATAGGCATCAGCATCGCTAAGGACGCGAAAGGATTGGACTATGCTAAAGATGTGGCCTTTGAGCTTGATGATGCGATTGTCGTGGAGGCCTTTGAAAGCGATGTGAAGGAATACAATCTCGCAGGGGCCATGATCGGCGAGGAGTTCGTTTTCTCCATCATTGAAGAGCCTCAAAAAAAGGAATTTTTAGATTTTGAGCAAAAATATCTCAGCTTTTCGGGCACGGGTAAAATTCAGGAAGCGCCCTTGGATGAGGGGCTTAAAAACAAGCTAAAAACGACCTTTGCTAAAATTTACAACCCGCTTTTTAAGGGCGCTTTGATACGGTGTGATTTTTTCATCCTAAATGGGGAGGTCCATCTCAACGAAATCAACCCCTGCCCAGGATCCCTAGCGCACTATCTTTTTGAGGACTTTAACGGCGTGGTGGAGGGGCTAGCCCGCAGCGCTTGTAATGAGGCAAAAATTGCAATCCGTTACGATTTTCTCCATTCCATCAGCGGCCAAAAGGGCAAATTGTAATGCTTTCTTTCAAACAAGACGAAATTCACACCGCCACCGAGCTTGTGAGGAATTTTAGCCCCATTTTAGATAGGCTCAAAAAAAGCGATTCGGGCAAGATCGTCATCCTTAAAAATAACAAATTCGAAGCCGTTTTACTCAGCATGAAAGAATTTGAAAGGCTACAAAACGCCGTGGAGCTTTTGGAAAATATCTACAAAAATCAAAAGGCTTAAAATGGCGCGAAGCACGATTTTTTTTGAAAATTTGGCTTACGAGCTTTCTTATGAAATTTTCGCCCCAGAGCGGGAGAAAAAAATCCTCATCCTCCACGGCTGGGGAGCAAGTAAAGAGCTGATGAGCGGGGCGTTTGGGGGGTGCTTGGGGGGAGTTTGTCAAATTTATTTGGATCTGCCCGGTTTTGGAAATTCTAGCGTGCAGAGGGCCTTGCAAAGTGAGGATTACGCCCTCATCGTGCAGGAATTTTTACGGCAAAAAAAATTTAAAATCGACTGCTTCATGGGGCATTCTTTCGGAGGGAAGATCGCCACGCTCCTAGCCACACAAAACAAAACCCCCCTCATCCTGCTCTCCAGTGCTGGCATCCCCGTGCGAAAATCCTTCCAGGTCCGGCTCAAAATCGCCCTCTTCAAAAGGCTCAAAATTCTAGGACTCGGGAAGCTGTGGCGCCTTTTTGCTAGCAAAGACGGCGCAGGGCTTAGTCCGCTGATGTATGAGACCTTTAAGAGGGTTGTGGATGAGGATTTTCGCTCTGTTTTTGAAAATTTCTCGCAAAAAGCCCTGATTTTTTGGGGCAAAGAGGACGCCGCCACGCCCCTTAGCAGCGGCGAGTGCATCCACAAGCTCATCTCAAAAAGCTCCTTTCACCCGCTTGATGGGGATCATTTTTTCTTTTTACGCCACGCTCCGCACATCGCTCGCATCATCAAAAAGGAGCTTTGATGGCACAAACCCTGCCCTACTACTTCGGCGTTTTGCTTTTCAATCTCTGCCTAGCCTTTTACCTCATCACCGCCTTGCAGTGGTATTCTTACAAGCTTTCACGCCTCATTTTCCACTACCACAGACCGCTTTGGCATGTGTATTTTCTGGCCCTGCCCTGTGTCGTTTTTTTGACCGCCTTGGGCTTTTCGTGGTTGGCTTTGGCGTATTTTGTCCTCATCCACGCGCCGCTTTTGTATTTTTGGAACAAAAAGCTCGACAAAAAGCTCATCTTCACTCCTAAAGTGCGATGGTTTTTCATCTTCGTGTGCCTTTATGCGCTTTGTTTTGCCATTTTATCTTTAGAATTTTCCTTTCTTTTCAATCTCCTAACCCTCCCCCTCGCCTTGCTTAGCCTTAAAATTTTGGACCTCTTTCAGGCCCTTCATTTCAAAAAAAAGGCAAAAAACAAGCTCCATCCCGATCTAAAAATCATCCTCATCACCGCAAGTTTTGGCAAGACCAGCATCAAAAATTTCCTCTACGAGCTTCTTTGTGAGGATTTTAAAACCCAAAAAAGTCCCCGCAGTGTCAATACCCTGATGGGTATCGTAAAAGACATCAACGAAAATTTAAGCCCCCAGACTCAAATTTACATCGCCGAGGCGGGGGCTAGGGCCAGCGGGGATATTTTGGAATTGAGCGCGTTTTTAGGGCCCCAATTTTGCATCGTGGGGGAGATTGGCAATGCGCATTTGGAGTATTTTAAAAGCGTAGAAAATACAAGGGCGACCAAGCTCAAAGCCCTGAATTCTAAAAATTTGCAAAGGGCCTTTTTGCATTCTAGCACCCTCAAAAATGAGGACGATAAGACTGAAATTTACGACAAGGGTCTTTTGCGCGTGAGGGCTAGCCTTGAGGGACTTGAGTTTTCCCTGCTTTTGGAGGGGGAGGAGGAGCATTTTTCAAGCCCTATTTTAGGCGCCTTCAATGCAGAAAATCTCTGCGCGGCGATTTTGTGCGCGAAATTTTTAGGCGTAAGGCTGGATAAAATCCGCCAGAAAATCCAAGGCCTAAGGCCTGTGGAGCATCGTTTACAGGTGCTTTCAAGGGCGCCTAAATTTATCATTGATGATGGCTTCAATGGAAATTTAAAGGGCATGAGCCAAAGCTACGCGCTTTGTAAGAGTTATCAGGGGCGCAAGATTTTAGTAACGCCGGGCATCATTGAGACGCATGAGGCCGATAACATAGCCCTAGCGCAAAGCATCAACGAAAGCTTTGATTGCGCCATCATCACCGCGCAAACGAACGCCGCGCTTTTTAAAAGGGAGCTCAAAATCAAAACCCTCATTTTGAAGGACAAAGCAGAGCTCATCCCCGCCCTCAAGCGGCACACGAAAAATGGCGATTTGATCCTTTTTTCCAACGATGCGCCGAGCTTTATGTGAGGGCATTAACGAGTTTTAACTCTTAAATTTTATAATCAAGCTTTTAAGAAAGGGACGAAGATGGATTTTTTAGACGCGATGCTCAACAAGGGCCCCAAGGAGAAATTTATAGAAATCATCCAAAACGGCAATCTTGGCGCCCTGGAGAGGACCTTTGAGAATTTTTTTGCCGAGTATATTGCTATGGTGGAGCTTTTGGAAAAACAGGGCCTCAGCGAGAAAGATGTGCAAAATTTCATCTTAGAAGAGGGCGAGCTCATCGCACAGAGGCAAAACGACCTCTTCATCGAGCTGGGCGCGAAAATACTCGGACACGAGGGCTAGATGCGGATTTTTGCCCTGCTTTTTACCCTGCTTTTGAGCCTTGGCGCCTCAAGTCCTAGCTTTGATTACACCTATAAATTTGAGCTTAAAAAGGATCAGAAGGCGAGTGTGCAAATCAAAGAGCTTGGTTTTGAGGAGGAGGTGCAAAATTTTGACTTTTACTGGACGCTTTTTGACAACACCAACATCATCGTGCATTCTAAGTATAGAAAATTCCCGCGCCAATTTGTCCTTTCTTTGCGCAGGAATTTAGACTGGGCCACCCAAAGCCTCATCCCCGACTACAAAAATCCACCCCTGGATAGGGCGCGTTTGATCTTGGAATTTTACGACTACAAAAAAGGCATCGCGACCTTTAACGTTTATGTTGAAGATAAAGATTCTAGGCTCTTGGTTGAATTTCTAGACCCTAACACAACCCCCCTCAAAAACCCCCCTCAGCACAACAAAATCGTGCCCATGATCGACCTCAACCAGCCCCAGGTCAGGCCCCTCACGAGAGAAAACAAAGAATGAATTTGCAAAGGATCGACGCGCAGATTGAGGCCTTTTTGGAGGATTTGGCCTATGCGCCCATTTTGGAGATGTTTCGCCATCTCAAAAGCGGCAAAAAACTCCGCTCCAAGCTCCTACTCAGCATCGCGCCGGAGCATGAGGATAGTGTGGTTTTATGCGCCATCATCGAGCTCATCCACCTAGCAAGCCTGCTGCACGATGACATCATCGATGGGAGTGCGTTAAGACGCGGCGCAAGGTCCATCAACGCCGCATTTGGCACGAAAAACGCCCTCATGCTCGGGGACATTTTGTATTCCAAGGCCTTCTTTGAGCTCAGCAAGCAAAATCAAAGCATCGCGCAAATCCTCTCTCAAGCGGTCAGCAAACTCGCCATCGGTGAGCTTATGGACGTGCGTTTGAGTGAGAATTTCAACCCCGACGAAGAGGCCTACATGCAGATGATCCACCACAAAACCGCCGTTTTGATCGAGGCGGTGGCGCGATGTGGGGCGGTTTTGTCGGGGCTTGAGGAGGAGGCGTTTGCGGGCTATGGGAGGCATTTGGGGCTTGCCTTTCAAATCATCGATGACATCTTGGATGTAAAAAACGACGAAAAAACGCTCGGAAAGCCCGCTATGAGCGATTTTAAGGAGGGCAAAACCACCCTGCCCTACATCTACCTTTACAAGAGCCTGACCCCGCCCGCGCAAGAGAGACTAAGGGGACTCTTCAAAAGGGAGCTTAGCCCCGAAGAAAGCGCTTGGCTAAGGGCTGGCTTTGAGGAGCATGAAAGTTTACAAAAGGCACGCGCTACAGCCCAAAGTCAGGCCCAGCTCGCCCTAGCCTCGATCAAAGATCACCGCAAGCAAGAGCTTGAGGCCCTCATCGCCGCCTTGCTTGAGAGGGAATTTTGATGGAGTATTTTTGCATCAGTTTCACGCATAAAAATACCAATCTAGCCCTGAGAGAGAGACTTTCTTTGGGCGATTTGGCGCAGAAGAGGGAATTTTTAAAGCTCATCGCGGCCAAGGATTCGATTTTAGAAAGCCTCATCATCAGCACCTGTAACCGCGTGGAAATTCTAGCCTTTGTGAGGGACACTCAGGGCACGGACAAGCACATCATCACGAGCCTCGCCCTGCTTTGCGGCGTGGATTATAAGGAGCTGATGCGAAGGGCGGATATTTTTGAGGGAAGCGGGGCAATCCATCATCTTTTTTCCGTAGCTAGCTCGCTAGATAGCCTTGTCGTGGGTGAGACGCAGATCACAGGGCAGATAAAAAACGCCTTTGACTTTGCCAAGGAGGGCGGCTTTTGCGGCGAAAATTTAGCCCTAGCCCTCCATCACGCCCTAAAATGTGCGGCCAGAGTGCGTAATGAGACGCAAATTTCTAAAAACCCCATCTCAGTCGCCTCGGTCGCCGTGAGCAAGGCTAGGGAGCTTTTAGAGCTTGAGGGCGAGGAGGCCCTCATCATCGGCGCGGGAGAGATGGCCGCGCTAGCTGCGAGGCATCTTTTGCAGGCCGGGGGGAGGGTCGTCATTCTGGCGCGCTCCTTAGAAAAGGCAAAAAATTTAAGCCAAAATTTAGGTGCAAAAAGCCGCTTTGATGCTCTGGATCGTTTGGAGCTTTACCTGCAAAAACACGCGCTCTTTTTTTGCGCGACCAATGCCGCCGCGCCCATCATCACGGACGATTTGCTGCGTCCTTGCGCTTTTAGGCGCTATTTTTTTGACATGGCTGTGCCGCGAGATGTTTTGCTTAGTAAGACGGAGGGCGTGGAGGTCTTCGCGGTGGATGATTTGAAGGAAATTGTGCAAAGAAATTTAGCCCTCAGAGAGTGCGAGGCTAAGATCGCCTACCGTATCATCAGTGCGGCCACGCGAGAATTTTTTAAAAATCTCAGCGAGCTCACCCTCACGCCCACTATCAAGGCGCTACGGCTTTTGGCCAAGCAGTGCGCTGATGAGCAGCTTGCGAGAGCCCTTGCGAAGGGCTATTTGAAAAAAAGCGATGAAGAGGAGGCTAGGAGGCTCATCCATCAGGTTTTCAAGGCCTTTTTGCACGGGCCCACCCTGAGGCTGAAAAATCTGCAAAACAACGCGCAAAATTTCACCCAAAGCCTAGAATACCTCTTCGGCTTGAATCAAGGAGAAAACGATGAAATTCACTAAATTTTACGCCCCGACCCTCAAGGAGGCCCCCAAAGACGCCCAGCTAGCCAGCCACATCTTCCTCACGCGGGCGGGCTTTATCGAGCAGCTTGGTAGCGGACTTTATCAGTTTTTGCCGCTGGGAAAGCGGGTTTTGAACAAAATTCACGCCATCGTTAAGGAGGAAATGGACAGGGCAGGAGCTCTAGAGACGAGCCTGAGTTTTAGCACGCCTGCCGCGCTTTGGCAGGAAAGTGGGCGCTATGAGGCCTTTGGCAAGGAGCTTTTGCGCTTTAGGGACCGAAAGGAAAACGACTTCGTCCTAGCGCCCACGCACGAGGAGGCGATGGTGGCCTTGGTGAAAAACAAAATCACCAGCTACAAGCAACTCCCGCTCAATCTCTACCAAATCGGGCCGAAATTTCGCGATGAGGCCCGCCCGCGCTTTGGACTTTTGCGCTGCCGTGAATTTGTGATGAAGGACGCGTATAGCTTTCACAAGGATGCGCAAGATTTGGCACGGGAATTTGAAAACATGCACGAGGCTTACTGCCGCATTTTAAGGCGACTTGGGCTTGATTTTAGGGTCGTTGAGGCCGATAGCGGCGCCATCGGAGGGAGCGGGAGTAAGGAATTTATGGTCCTTGCGCCCAGCGGGGAGGATGATGTTTTGCATTGTGAAAAATGCGATTATGCGGCCAATGTTGAGGCGGCAAAGAGGGCTAAAAAAACCTGCGATAAAGAGCGTCCCGAGGCAGCTTATGCTAGCAAATTTCACACGCCGGGCGTCAAAAGCATCGCGGCTCTGGCGGAATTTTTCAAAATCGATCCCTTTTACACCATCAAGGCGGTGGTGAGGAGAGCGATTTTTGAGGACGGAAGCCGCTTGGTGGTCTTTTTCCTGCGGGGGTGTGATGACTTGCAGGAGACAAAGGCGCAAAATGCCTGCGGGGCGCTGGAGCTTGTGGAGGCGACTGAGGCCGAGCTTGTGGGGGCGGGTTTGAGGCCCGGCTTTATCGGCTTTGTGGGGCTTGGTGGCGTGGAATTTTATGTGGATGCGGAGCTTGAGGGTGAGAGGCAGATGATCGTGGGGGCGAATGAGGAGGATTATCATCTGGTGGGCATTGAGGTGGTGAATTTAAACAAGGAGCGTTTTAAGGACTTGGTGGAAGTGCGAGAAAATGACCGCTGCGCGCTTTGCGGGGGGAATTTGCAAAAAAGCAAGGGCATCGAAGTGGGGCATATTTTCAAGCTCGGGCAAAAATACTCCGCCGCGATGGATGCGCATTTTTTGGACGAGAATGGCAAGGCGATGCCCTTTTTCATGGGCTGCTATGGCATAGGGGTGAGTCGCCTTGTCGCGGTGGCGGTGGAGGCAAGTCACGATGAAAAGGGCTGCGTGTGGGGTAAGGCCCTAGCGCCCTTTAGCCTCTGCATCATCGTTTCTAATGTCAAGGACGCGAGGGGCCTGGAATTTGCCACAGAGCTTTATGAGGGGCTGAAAAATGAGGGGCTAGAAATTTTGCTCGATGACAGACCTGAGCGCTTTGGCGTGAAGATGAACGACTTTGAGTTGATGGGCTTTCCTTACGCGCTCATCGTGGGTAAGGAGCTGGAAAATGACGCGCTAGAGCTCATCGAGCGCAAGGGACTGAAAAAAAGCATCCTCAAGGCTAGCGAGGCGCTGGAGGCTATTAGGAGGCTTGGCTTATGAGGCTTTCTTTTTTGCCCCTCATCGTCGTGGAGGTGGCCTTCAGTGCGCTTTTCATCATCGCCTTTGGCTTTGGGAATTTTTTGCTTTTTCTTTTGCTGAGTATGCTAGCTGGCGTGGCGCTTTTGGCGCTTTTTTGGAAAAACATGCTTGAATTTCAAATGGGAAGTTTCAAAAACATGCTCACGCAGTTTTCTTTCGTCATCGCGGGATTTTTGCTGCTGGTGCCGGGCGTTTTAAGCTCACTTTTGGGGATTTGCGTCCTTGTCTTTGCCCTCGTTTTTGAAAGCACGCTCAAGCGCAAAACGCCGCGCAATCAAAACGAAAACGAAGAAATCATCGATGTGGAGATCATAGAGGATAGAAGGTGAACGAATTAAAACTTATTTTTTTAAAGATATAAATTTTTACAAATGAAAATTTTTTGTTTAAGATTTTTGTTTAAAATATATCGTTTGAAATTTGCAAGAAGCTGTTTATAAGGAGAAAAAATGTGCAAGGACTGTGGTTGCTCGATGGGGGAGGCGCACACTCTTCGCACTCGCGAAAATCCCGAGCTCAAGCAGGCAAAAACAGTGGAGGTCATTGCTAGCATTTTGAGTAAAAACGACCACGAAGCTGCGCATAACAGAGAGCATTTTAGCGCCGCAGGAGTGCCTTGCATCAATCTCATGAGCTCGCCGGGAAGCGGTAAAACCATGCTTTTGCAAAAAACCATCGAGGCTTTGGGGGGGGAGTTTAGAATTTCTGTGATTGAGGGGGATTTGGAAAGCGAAAATGACGCGAAAAAGGTGCGCGAGGCGGGGGCGCAGGCCTTTCAAATCACCACGGGGCAGACTTGTCATTTGGACGCCTTTATGGTGCATGAGGCCTTGCATCATTTGGATTTGAAAGCGTGTGATTTGCTTTTCATTGAAAATGTGGGGAATTTGGTCTGCCCGGCCAGCTATGATTTGGGGCAGCATTTTAATGTCGTCTTGCTCTCGGTTACTGAGGGCAGCGACAAGCCGCAAAAATACCCTGTGATGTTCCAAAAAGCGGATATGGTTCTCATCACAAAGGCCGATTTGGCCGAGCATTTTGACTTTGATTTTGCGGAGGCAAAAAGCCTCATCAAGCGGCTCAATCCCAAGGCCGACATCATCACTTTGGACGCGAGAACGGGCAGAAATTTGGAGCTTTGGTATCAGTTTTTGCGGCTTAAAAAGGAGTGTTTTTAATGTGCCTTTCGATACCCTCTAAGATCGTTGAGATCGACGCGCACAACAACGCCCTCGTGCAGACCCTGGGCGTGAAGCGGCGGGTGAATTTGGACCTCATCACCGAGCCCTTGGCGGTGGGGGATTTTGTGCTCATCCATGTGGGCGTGGCGATGGAAAAGATAGACCAAGAAGCCGCACTGCAGAGCCTTAAAACCTACGAGGAAATCGTAGCAAAGATGCAAAGCGGGGAGATAAAAGAGGACGAGGGGGACCTGGGACTTTATGAATTTCATCGATGAATTTAGAGACAAAAACACCCTCCTAGCCCTCAAAACCCTTATAGAAAAAGAAGCGAAAAAGCCGCTAAATATCATGGAAATTTGCGGCGGACACACGCACAGCATCATGAAATACGCCCTCTCTGAGCTACTGCCCAAAGAAATCAACTTTATCCACGGCCCAGGCTGCCCCGTGTGCGTCATGCCTCGCTCTCGCATCGATACCGCCCTCAAACTCGCCGCGCAAGATGGGGTGATTTTTTGCACTTTGGGCGATTTGCTGCGCGTGAGGGGGAGTGAGCTTTCTTTGCAGGAGCTAAGGGCGCGCGGAGCGGATGTGAGGGCGCTTTACTCGCCCCTTGAAGTGCTGCAAATCGCTGCAGAAAATGCGGACAAAAAAATCATTTTTTTCGCCATAGGCTTTGAGACGACCACGCCGATGAGCGCCTTGCTTTTGGAAAAAATTTTAGAGCAGGAGCTCAAAAATGTCTATTTTTTCAGCAATCACATCACCGTTCCAGCTGCTGTGGAGACGATAATGAGCGATGAGGCGGTTAAGATCGACGCTTTTTTGGGCCCCTCGCATGTGAGCGTGATAACGGGCTATGAAATTTTCACCCCCCTGGCGCAGAAATTTCAAACGCCCATAGCCGTGAGTGGCTTTGAGCCTGTGGATATTATGGAGGGAGTTTTGGATGTGGTGCGCCAATGCAACGAAGGCAGGGCGGAGGTTTTCAACCAATACTCGCGCGCCGTGAGTGCGGGGGGTAATGAGAGGGCGAAAAATTTGGTGGCGCGCTATTTTAAGCCCTGTGATTTTGAATTCAGGGGCCTGGGGGTGATTTTAAATTCAGGTCTTGAGCTGCGGGAGGAATTTGCCGACTTGGACGCACGAAAGCATTTTGACTGCGAGGTGGTGAGCAAAAAGGAGAGCAAGGCCTGCCTTTGTCCGCAGATTTTAAGGGGGCTTGCCAAACCTTATGATTGTAAGGTTTTTGGCACGGCTTGCACGCCCAAAAATCCCATCGGAAGCTGCATGGTTTCAGGCGAGGGGGCCTGCGCGGCCTACTACAAATACGGCTTTAGGGAGAGGTGATGGATTGGCGCGTGGTGGCTTTGCTTTTTGTGCTTTTGGTAAGCTCCGCCTCCGCCGCCCCGCAAAAGAGGGTCCAGACTCCGCAGGATAGGGCGATTAAGGTTTATACGAGCGTCAATGAATTTTGCTACGCGCCCTACATTTCGCGAAGTGGGAAAATTTATTTATCCCTGAGTCTTTGCAGTGATAAAAGGGCGCTGAAGGCTAGGTATGATGTCTTTTCGCGCCTTGCCTATAAGCTTGATGGCTCGTGGTTTTGCGTGAGTGCGCCAGACTCCGTCGCGCAAGGGGCGCAGACTAGGGACTATGCGCTTTTGATGCCTTGCGCTATCAACGACAAGTCTCAGCAGTGGAGGCTCAAAGATGGGCATTTTTATAGCCTTGATGAGGCCTACACGCTCAAGGACGATGGGGATTATATCTATGCGGCTAAGGTGCGCGATAAAAGCCTCAGAGTGCACACCCTGCATAAGGATATGCAAAAATGGGCAGATACCATAGCCCAGCCTGCGAATTTGACCGTGCAGACCTTCATCGCTTGGGATTTGACGACTAGGGACGGCAATGAGCGCTATTTTCTCAAAAACAACAGCTCCAGCAAAAACACCACCCCGCTTTACTACAATCTAGAAAGCGGACACATCGCGAGCTACAACGAGCCAGCCGCGCGGCTTGACTGCCTTTATGCGGACAGCGAGGGCTATGAGTGGAACTGGGCTTGGTGGGCCAAATGCACGGATGAGGCCCCGCCCAAGCTCAACCGCGCCTTTTGGAAATTCATCCCCACGGGGCAGGGCAGGGTGGCCTTGGTGAATTTTGAAAACCACGCCCTGCGCCTGACCCGCTATGGTTTGCACTGGGGAGTGCCCTACATCGTAACGCCAAGCTATCTGCAAAAGGACAGGGCCAATAGCCCGACTTCGGACTTTTCCCTGAGTGTCGAGGGCGCTGAGTGGCTGCGCTTCATCGATGCGAATTTGGGCGAGAATTTGCCCTATTGTCCCGCGCCGGGCGCTGAGAATTTGACGCGTCAAAAACGCGAGCTAAGACCCACGCCGCTGCCTAGCACCTTTCGCTTCACAAGCGCGTGGCGGCAGAGATTTTTAGACATCATCCAAACCACAGATGGCTCAGAAAGCGGGGCGGGGGTGTGTGGAATTTGCCTTTTGCAGAGCTTTCAAATCGTGGCTGAAATTTTAGAAAATCCCGCCGAGCCGCGCCGATCGGGGGGGTATTTTTTCGACACGCGTGAGGGGGCTAACCCCTTCGTGTCCTTTGGGCTGCGACATTCTTTGCTTTATGAAAGCTTAAACGATGTCCTGGGGTGGTTTCGACTCTTTGTGCGGCGTGGCACGCCCGTAACGCCCGAGCTCATTTCCATCAATAGCAATAACATCGCTCTAGCCAGCGCCATTTCGCTCCTGCCTCAGTATGACTGGCAAATTCCTGTTTCAGGCTTTGATGCGGCGGGGATCGATCGGGGGTTGGATTTCATTTTAAATTCCCCCGGGGGTTCGGTTTTTATTTTATTGATGGACATCACTGCATCCAGTGGCAGAAGCGGCGCACACGCCGTGGTGGCCATCCGCTCGCAAGATGGCACGCGCATCATCCCCACAAACACGCGCATCAGTGCGGAGGAATTCGCGCTTTTTAGCAGGCCCCTTTACACGCGCGAGGATTTGCTGGAGCATCTCACGCGAGGTGGCTTCACGCTCACGGCGCTTTCGCTTTTGCAGGCTAATGCCTTCCACACGCTGCCCTTTGCCTCTGTGGTGTCCTTTAGCAACTGCGAGGGCGAGGGTGGGGAGAGGCGCGGGAGCGGGAGGATGCCAAGGGGGGAGCTTATGAACCAGTGCGCGAGTGGGCGCTGCGGGTGGCGGTGAATTTGGGGCGGGGTGGAGATGATTGAGGAAAAAAATTTTAAAGAAGTGCTGGAGCTTTTGGGCTTTGAGGCTAAAGGCGAGCTTTATGCTAAGAGGGTTGGGGGCTATGGTATGCAAGTGGATTTTGCCAAGCAAAAGCTCATTTACCCGCAAGGCATAAAGATACACGATGCCACGACTTCAAACTTCTCTCACCCTGAAAATTTTGTCGTCTTTGAATGTGTGCATAGATTATTAGAAAAGGGCTATAAAGCAGAGTCTTTAGAGCTAGAGCCAAGATGGCAGCTAGGCAGAGAGGCAAAAAGTGGCAAAGCTGATATTTTAGTGCGTGATAATAAAAATGCCCCCTATCTCATCATAGAGTGCAAAACCGCAGGGGAAACTAGCAAAAGCGAATTTAGCAAAGAATGGGAGAGAATGCAAAATAATGGCGGACAGCTTTTTAGCTATTTTCAGCAAGAAAAAGCTACAAAATTTTTGTGCCTTTACACCAGCGATTTAGAAGCAGAATCTAAAAATATCAAATATCAAAATTACATTATCAATATGCAAGATAATGAAGCCACTTTAGCACAAAGCAAAAAGAAAGGCTATAAAGACGCAAATTCAAATAAAGAAGTCTTTCAAATATGGAGTGATACTTACGCTAAGGAGTATGAAAAAAGTGGAATTTTTGAAGATGAAATTGCCATTTATAATATCACTAAGCTTAAACCAAAGCTAGATAATCTAAAGCCTATGAGTCAAAGCGAAATCCAAAAAAAGCGACACGAATGGGCGACCATTTTAAGGGCAAATGCAGTGGGCGATAGGTCATTAGCATTAAATGGGCTAATGAATCTTTTTTTATGTAAAATCACTGATGAGTTAGAAAATGCAAATGACTTGCACTTTAATTGGCGTGGTTATAGCCGTGATTCTGCCTTTGATTTAGTAGATAGACTGCAAAAGCTCTATAAAACGGGAATGGAAAAATATCTTAATCAAACAATCACCTATCATTCTAAAGACAGCATTGAGGAGGCTTTTACAAGTGCGTTTGAAGGCATTGTTGTGAAAGAGAAAATCCAAAATATATTTAATGACTTGAAATATTTTTCCAATGGCGATTTTAATTTCATAGAAGTTTATAACGAAAATCTTTTTTATAAAAACTTTAAAATTCTTTTACCCATAGTCCTAAAGCTAGAGGACACAGCCTTTACAAAAAATGCAGATTCTAATATTTTAGGCGATTATTTTGAAAGCTATATCCACGATATGCCACAACAAGAGGGGCAGTATTTTACCCCTGTGCCTTTGGTAAATTTTATTATCCATTCTTTGCCTGTGTTTAAAAATGCTAGTGTGCTAGACTTTTCTTGTGGAGCAGGACATTTTCTAACCCAATACGCAGAAATCAATAAATCCTATAAAAAAGCTAAATTTTTAGGACAAGATAAAGACCCCCGCCTAGCTAAAATCGCTAAAATTGCTTCCTTTATGCACAGCACAGATATGGATATTTTAGCTAACGACTCGTTTGAATGCGGCATAGATGATTCTAAATTTAATGTGCTTATTTCAAATCCACCCTATTCAGTAGATGGCTTTTTAAATGTTTTAAGCGATGATGTAAGAAGTGCCTATGAGCTTTTTAACGATAAGCTTAATATAGAATCAAACAACGCCATAGAATGCTTTTTTATAGAAAAAGCAAGTAAAGCTCTGCAAGATAGTGGGCTTTTATCCCTTGTCCTGCCAAATTCTTTAATCAACAAAGACAGCATCTACAAAGCCACTAGAGAACTAATGCTGCGCGACTTTTACATTATCGCCCTTGTAAGTTTAGGTAATCAAACCTTTTTTAAAACAGGCACAAATCCTATCATTCTTTTTGCTCTGCGTAAGGCAAAAAATACTGATACAAAAACAAGTCAAAATGACCTTTACAAAGACTTCTATAAACACATTGTAGAAAATAAGCTAACCACACTTTTAAAAGCTTATAAAGGTGAATTTTTAGCCTTACTTCAAGCATATTGCACCTTTAGAGAATACGACAAAGATGAGTTTTTAGCACTTTTAGAGCTAAATTTGCAAGAAGATTCTACGCTTTATACAAACGAGCTTTTTAAAGAATATGCAAATGCTTACAAAGCTTTAATCCAAAAAGAAAAAGATGAATATAATAAAAAAAGCGATAAACATAAAGCACAAAATCCCTTTACTCCAAGTCAAAGCAAACAAGAATTTATAAGAAAACTTGAAGCAGAGAAGTTTCTATACTTTTGCTACTGCTTAGATTCTAACCCACTCATTATAAAAGCCCCAAGCGATAACAAAGAGCAGAAAAGATTCTTAGGCTATGAGTGGAGTAATAAAAAGGGTAAGCAAGGCATACAATACATCACCGCTTCAGGCATAAATGCTATAAGCGAGATTCTAACCCCTCTTTATAATCCTAAAAATCGTTTTGATAGCTCTAAACTTAGCTTTTACATTATGCAAGAGTATTTAAGCAAACTTGATTTAAAAGCCTTAGACAATCACTTTCAAAAATCCCTTAAAAAAGAGCAAGAAATCCCACAAGTTTTAAGCCCCTATGCTTTTAAAGCAAAACTCATAGATATGCTAGACTTTAGCAAAGTGGATTTTAATAAGGCGATAAGTTTAAATCCTATCAATTCACAAGGCGAGGGCAAAACACAGAATCCTTTTGAAAATTGTAAATATCCGCTTGTGAAGTTGGGGGAAGTGTGTGAAGTTATTGCAGGGCAATCTCCACAATCGCAGTTTTACAATGATAGGAACGAGGGGCTTTTATTTTTTCAAGGGAAAAAAGATTTTGGCGACAAATATTTAAAAAATTCTAATGTTTGGACTTCTCAAATCACAAAAGAAAGCGTGAAAAATGATATTTTGGTAAGCGTGCGTGCTCCTGTTGGTGCTGTGAATTTAAATCCTTATGAGAAAATTTGTATAGGCAGAGGACTTGCGGCTATTAGGGCGGAAAATTTTGATTTTCTTTTTATTATATTGCAACACAGCAAAAACCTATTTGTAGGTAGGCAGGGAATGGCGTTTGAAAGTATCAATATAAATGAAATTAAAAACACAAAAATCCCCCTACCGCCTTTAGAAATCCAAAAGCAAATCGTAGCAGAATGTGAAAAGGTAGAAGAGCAGTATAACACCATAAGAATGAGCATAGAAAAATACCAAGAGTTGATTAAAGCGATTTTAGTCAATTGCGGCATTATTGCAAATACTGATGAATCTATCGGGGGGGGGGGCAACTAGCCGCTTAATTGCTTCCTTGCTAGATTCTATACAAGAGCTAGAATCTAAGCTAGATTTTTTTGCAAATTTTGCGGTGGCAAAGCACGACTTTGCCACAATAAAAATCAATGAAAGTGCGAAGCACAACCTTGAAAGCGTTGTCGGGGTGGGGGATACACAAGGGGGAGGGAGCGACTTCGCAATTCAAGCCCCTCCCCCTTGTGAAAAAGAAAAAATAGAATCTAAATTAGATACTTCACGCTCAAAGCCCTTCAGTATGACAAATACAAATGACTTAAAAGCCCTTTTAGATTCTATCCCCACCCCACCAAAACAAGGCTGGGAAAGGGTAAGGCTAGAAAAAATGCTTTTAAAGCCTAAACTCAACGATATTAAAATTCCAAAAAATAATTTTTTAGATAAGGGCAATTACCCTATCATTTCGCAAGAAAACGGGATTATTAATGGATGGACAAATTTAGAAAATCCTATCATCGATTTACCTCTAATCGTCTTCGGTGACCATAGTTGCAGTCTTAAATTCGTAGATTTTCCATTTTTTAGAGGGGCTGACGGCACTCAAATTCTAAAATTTAAAAATAAACTTAACACCAAATTAGCCTTTTATATTTTAAAAGAAAGTGAAATACCCAACAAAGAAAAATATGAAAGACATTTTAAATATTTAAAAGCCATAAAAATCCCCCTCCCACCCCTTGAAGCACAAGAAAAAATCGTAAGTGCTATTGATAGCGTAGAATCTCAAATCAAAAGAATAGATTCTAAGCTTGAAATGTTAGAAACAAGAAAAGCAGAGATTTTAGCTAATGCCTTGAACGCTAATAACGAGAGAGAGAGAGAGAGAGAACAGGCAGAGCTTAAAGAAATCTTAAAGACAATAGAATCTCTCCTTTCACAAAGGGCAATCTTACAACGCTTCATTACAAAAATCTTGCAAAAAGCAGGACTTACTCAAAGCCTAGAAGCTCTTATAGCTTCTTTACCAACCCCGCCGCGTGAGGGCTGGGAGAGGGTAAAGCTAGAGCAAGTGTGTGAGATTGTAAGGGGTATAACATACGACAAAACCGAGCAAACAACACAAAAGACACAAAATATCGTATTGACTGCGGACAATATCACTTTAAATAATACTTTTGAGCTTTCAAAAATGATTTATCTTAAACAGAATTTTGTGGGGGATAGGAATAAAATTTTACGAAAAAATGATATTTTTATGTGTTTTTCAAGCGGAAGCTTAAAACATATAGGAAAAGTGGCGTTTATAAAAGACGATATCCAATATTACGCTGGTGGTTTTATGGGGATTTTGAGAAGTCGTTTTAATGCAAAATTTGTTTTCTATTCTATTGCAAATGATGATTTTAAGCAAAAACTTGAAAATTCTGCAACGGGTTCAAATATTAACAATTTATCAAGCAAAATTAACGATTTAAAAATCCCCCTCCCTCCCCTCGCCGCACAGGAAAAAATCGTTTCAGCCATTGAAAGCGTGGAAGCTAAAATTCACATTCTAGAGCAGCACACAAACGCCCTTGAGGGTGAAAAAGAGAGGATTATCAAAGAGAGCTTAAGCCATTAATATTATAATTTTGCAAAAATTTAAGGCAAACGATGAAAACGATCACCCTAGCACACGGCGGCGGCGGCGAGGAGATGGGCGAGCTTCTAGCCCTCATCTTTAGCCATTTTGACAACGCAATCTTAAAAGAGGCTAACGATAGCGCCCTCCTCACCATCCCCGCCCGAGAGCTTAGCCTCACAACCGATAGCTTCACGCTTAGCCCCATTTTTTTGGACGAGACGACAAATATCGGAAAACTAGCCATCGCAGGCACGGTAAATGATACGCTTATGGTCGGCGCAAAGCCCGAATTTCTAAGCCTTGCTTTCATCATCGAGGAGGGCTTTTTGTGGGCGGATTTTGAAAAAATTCTAAAAAGCATCAAAGACGAGGCTAAATTTGCAGGGGTCAAAATCGTCTGCGGCGATACGAAGGTCGTGCCAAAAGGTAGCGCGGATGGGCTTTTCATCAACACCACCGCCCTAGGTCGCCTCATCAAACCCTGCCGCACACAAAATTTAAAAGCCGGGCAGAAAATCCTACTTAGCGGCGATGTGGGCAGACACGGCGCGGCGGTTCTCGTGCGGCGTAACGGGCTAGAAGCGGATATAAAAAGCGACTGCAAAAGCTTGAGCGAGGAGGTTTTGAGCCTTTTAAATTCAAAACTTAGCGTCGTGGCGATGCGTGATGCGACGCGGGGGGGGTTGAGTGCGGTTTTAAACGAGTGGGCCACGCAGAGTGGTCTAGAGCTTTGCGTGCGGGAGGAGG
This sequence comes from Campylobacter sp., assembly GCF_030528245.1. Taxonomy (GTDB): domain Bacteria; phylum Campylobacterota; class Campylobacteria; order Campylobacterales; family Campylobacteraceae; genus Campylobacter_D. The sequence goes on along the minus strand of NZ_JAUMZG010000003.1, from coordinate 8,705 downwards.
CGATAGCCGTGCGTGATGAGGTGGCAGGGGTGTGTGAGCTTTTTGGCTTTGAGCCTTATGAGCTAGCTTGTGAGGGGACCTTTGTGCTAGCGGTGGAGGAGGAGGACGCGGTGGCGGCTTTGGAAATTTTGCGCCGTTTTAATCCAAGTGCTGCCCTCATCGGTGAGCTAGGAGCGGAAAAAAAGGCGCGGGTGATTTTAGAAAATGCTTACGGGGCGCGGCGTTTCTTGGAGCTGCCTAAGGGTGAGCTTTTACCGCGGATTTGCTGATGCACGAGCTTAGCATAGTGGAGGCTTTGGTGGAGCTTTGTGAGGATTATGCGGCGCGTGAGGATGCGGCGGCGGTGCGAGAAATTTATGTAAAAATAGGACGCCTTAGCGGGATAGAGCTGGGGCTTTTTGAGCGTTGCTTTGAGACTTTTAGACTCAATTCGCCCCTTTGCAAGGAAGCGCAGCTTTTTGTGGAGCTTGCCCCGCTTGAAATTTCTTGTCTTGAGTGCGGGGGGCGGAGCATTTTGGAGGAAAATGTTTTTAGATGCCCGCTTTGTGGGGGCGAGGAGCTTAAGACCCTGCAGGGCGAGGAGCTGACTTTGATGCGTTTGGTGATGCAATGAAAAAGATTTTAAAAGGGCTTTTTGCCCTCAGGGATAGGGAAATTTTAAACCACGCGGCGGCGCTTAGCTTTTACTCCATACTTTCACTCATACCGCTTTTGTTTGTGTGCTTTTCGGTTTTTACGCAGGTGCCAAGCTTTAGGGAACATTATGAGCGGGCGAAGGCGGTGATTTTTACCTTTCTCATCCCCGCGCATCAGGAGCAAATCGCGGGGTATTTGGACACCTTTTTAAAAAATAGCGTGAATTTGGGCTTGGTCGGGCTTGTGGCGATGGCTTTTACCTCGCTGGCCTTTTTTTCGGGCTATGATTTTGTCATCAACCGCATCACAAAAAGCGAGGCGAGGGGCTTTTGGCAGAGTATTAGCTCCTACTGGACCCTGCTAACCCTCGTGCCTTTGGGCTTGGGACTTAGCTTTTACCTTTCGGCTCTAGTGCAAAAAACCTTGGACGATTATCATATCGGCGTGAATTTTTTTGAAATCCTACCCTTTGCCCTGGTGTGGGGGCTTTTTTTCATCGCGTATTCTAGCTCGGTGGGCGGGGCGAGGCTTAAAATTCTAGCCCTTGTGTCCTTCGGTGCGGCGGGGCTTTGGTATGGGGGGAAGCTTTTGTTCGTGCTGTATGTGATTTACAATAAAACCTATGCGAGCGTTTATGGGTCCTTTTCGACCATACTTTTCTTTTTCATTTGGATTTATTTTTCTTGGGTGATTTATCTTTTCGGGGTGAAAATTTGCTTCCTTTTAAATGAAAAAGAAGGGGATAAGATTAAGGGTGGGGCAAAAAAGCGCCAAAGCCCTAAAACGCACGCTCAAAAGTGAGAGCAAAAGATAGCCCCAAAGGGCCCAAGCGGGCAGATTAAAGTCGATGCTTGCGAATTTAAAAGCGAAAAATTCCAGCAAGAGGGGGTCCAAAAGAGAGCCCGCATGGATGAGGTGCAAAAACAAAACCACAGGGTAAAAAAGCACAAAGGCAAAACTTAAGGGTATGCCAAAGAGCTGCTGGAAAGAAAGCAGGGGGAAAAAGTAAAGCACGGGCAAAACCATCGCCAAAAAGGTCCAAACATTAAGCAAGATGAGCTTGATGATGGGGTGGAAAAAGCGCGCAAAATGATGCAAATACAAAAAAATATAAAAAACGCCCAAAACCGAAAAGAAAAAGCCCACGCTAAAAAGCAGACGCGGGAAGAGGCCGATGCAAAGGCAGACGCAGAGAAAGAGGCTGAAAAAGCTTAGAATTTTGACATTTTTCATCAAAAGATAAAAGCCAAAAAAGGCCATGATGAGCGAGCGGATGAAGCTTGGCACAAAGCCTATGAGGTAGGCGTAGGCAAGGAGGAGGGCGAAGATGAGGAGGCTTAAATCCAGCCTTGCGTTGCGGTGGGGGAAGAATTTTTTTTGAAAAAAGCTATAAAAGGGGGCTAGGGAGAAAAAAATGAGGGCGAACAAAAGCCCGATATGATAGCCGCTAATGGCGATGAGATGGGCGATGCCGTAGTGGTTGATGTCCTGCCTTAGCTCTTTGGAGATGGGCTGGGCAAAAAAGAGGGCGGCGTAGAATTCCCTAGCCTTGCTCTCGCTGTGCTGGGAGAGAAAATAGCGCGCGATGAGGCCATCCTCACGCTTTCCTAGTGGGGTCAAATCATAGCCCGGCGCGTAGAAAATTTTTGCCAAATAGTCCCTAAAGCCTATGTCGTTTGTGATGATTTTAAGGCTTAGCAAGTCGCCGCGGCTTAAATTTAAATCCTTGTAGCTTGTGGTGTAAAAGTAAAAATCGTCCGCCTTGAGTCTTAAAACGCGGTAGCTTTTACCGCTGGGGCGGGTTTTTTCGTAGCTTTGCTCCACTAGGGCTTGGGGCAGAAAATAATGCCCTTGCTCTTTGAAATTTAAATAAGCCTTAAATTCCAAGCCGACATTGAAGCCCAAAAGGCTCAGGCAAAAAAGCAGGAAAAAAAGAAATTCTTTAAAGGAGGTGCGGGAGAAACTAAGAGGCATTTTTTTGAGAAAATTTAGCCAAATACCCAAGCAAAAGGGCGATCAAAAGCCCTAAAAATAAAAAACTCGCATAGCTGTAGTTTCCAAATTTTTCAAAAATTTTCTCCACCAAACCCCCGAAAGCAAAACCCACTAAGCCCAAAGATAAAGCCCAAATAAAGCTAGCTAGGGCGTTGAGAAAGAGAAAGCGCTTGAGATCGTATTTGGCAAGGGCGGCGGCTAGGGGGATGAGGGTTTTTAGCCCGTAGATGAATTTTTGCGTGAGGATTAAAATCGTGCCGTGTTGTTTGACCTTAAGCAGGGCTAGGGCGAGCTTGCGCCGATGCTTTTTGAAATAGGGCAGAAAGTCCTTTTTGCCATGCTTTCCCAAGAAATAAAGCCCGCTTGAGCCTAGGGTGTTAGCGATGAAGGCTAGGGCTATGCACCAGGACAGCTCCATCTTCCCCAAGGAGCTCAAAACCCCCGCGCATAAAATTCCTACCATGCCCCCGCCCAGAGAGTAGAAAAACAAGACCACATAACCATAACGCAAAAGCGTATCCATCATATCCTGCAAGGCTCACCTCGCGTATTCTACGGCCCTTAGCTCGCGGATGACATGGACCTTGATTTCGCCCGGATATTGCATTTTTTCTTCGATTTCGGCGGCGATTTCCTTGGCTAAAAGCACGCTTTCATCGTCATTCACCACCCTGGCGTTGGTGATGATGCGAATTTCACGCCCCGCATTGATAGCGTAGGCACTTTTGACGCCTTCCTTGCTTTTGGCGATTTCCTCAAGCTCCGTTACCCGTTTTAAGAAGGCCTCCAAAACCTCCCGCCTAGCGCCCGGCCTTGCTGCGCTCAGGGTATCGGCCGCACAGACGGCCGCACATTCTACGCTTAAAGCCTCCTCGTAGCCGTGATGGGCATAGATGGCGTTGATGACGGCCGGATGCTCCTTGTAGCGCTTGCAAAGCTCCGCACCCAAATCCACATGAGAGCCCTCAAAATCATGCGTCAAAGCCTTGCCTATGTCGTGCAAAATCCCCGCGCGGCGCGCTAAATTTTCATCCCCCCCGCATTCTGCGGCGATGATGCCGGCCAAATGCGCCACTTCTAGGCTGTGGGCGAGGGCGTTTTGCCCGTAGCTTGCGCGGTAGCGGAGCTTTCCTATGAGCTTGGTGATTTCAGGATGCATCTTAGAAAGCCCCAAATCAATCAGTATGGTTTGCCCCTCTTCTAGGATGTTGCCCTCAAATTCCTTGCAAACTTTTTCGTAAATTTCCTCAATGCGCGCCGGCTGGATGCGCCCATCCTCGACCAAAAGCTCGATGACCCTCGTGGCGATGGCGCGGCGGTAGAGATTAAAGCAGCTTACGATGATGGCGCCTGGCGTATCGTCGATGATGATATCCACGCCCAAAACCATTTCCAAGGCCTTGACATTGCGCCCCTCTTTGCCGATGATGCGCCCCTTGAGTTCATCGTTTTTGATATTGACGACATTGATGAGGCGCTCGGCGGCAAATTCCCCCGCAAAGCGCGAAGTGGCCTGCGCTAGGATGTAGTTGGCGCGCCTTTTGGCCTCGCTTTTTGCCTCCTCTTCGTATTTGCGGATGATGTGGGCAAATTCGGCTCGGGAATTTTCCTCAATCTTCTCACAAAGCAGGGCCTTGGCCTCATTTTGCGTAAGGCCTGATGCCCTCTCAAGCACGACAAAAAGCTCACTCAGCCTATTCTCATAGCTTTGCTTTAGCCTGAGGCTCTCATTGTAAAATTCTTGCACTTCTCTTTTGTTTTTAGCGATTTCTTCCTCGCTCGTTTTGATTTTTTCCTCGTAGTTTTTCAGCCTCTGCTCCTTTTTGTGAAGCTCATCAAGCCTGTGGTTGAGCTCTTTTTGATTTTTATGCGCCTTATCTTCGTAGCGCTTTTTGACCTCAAGCTCGGCGTTTAGAACGGAATTTTTCGCATCCTTTAAGATGAGCTCGGCTTCGTATTCTATGGCTTTTGCCTTGGCCCTTGCTTGAGCCACAAAAATTTCATGCTTGGCATCGCTGATTTTTTTAGCGAGCAAATATCCTATCCCAATGCCGACTAAAGCGGCGATAAGTGCGATGAGTGCTATCATTTTTCTTTTCTTTCTTAAAATATTTTTTATGGGGACTGAGGTAAAACTTAGCAGCGATATCGTGACTTTTTGTGAGCTTTACTTCACTCAAAGCCTCTATGCTTTGGACGAAAATGATGCGAGGCTCTTGTTTTAAATTTGCAAAAAATCTATCATAAAAACCCTGCCCGTGTCCTATCCTTTTCATCATGCAATCAACGCCGATTACAGGCACGATGGCTACATCAAGCCTTACGGATAAAAAAGAATTGTTTGGCTCTAAAACCCCAAAGCGCTTTTTTGAAAAAGGCAGTCTTAATTTTACAATTTTTAAACTTTTATCTTGCATAAGCGGCACGAAAAGTTCGCAATTTTTGCTTAAAATTCTGCGAAAGCGCACCAAATTTGGCTCATAATACAGGGGCAAAAAGATGAGGATTTTCCTCGCCTTCATCCTTTTGATGAGTTGGAGGCAGTCCTTGAGGATCAAAAAATCCTTCTTAAATTTTAGCCTTGCGTTTTGCTTGAGCCTTCTTTTTTGCTCCTGCCTGAAGAGTTCTTTTTGCATCTTGTCCCTTAAATTTATCATCCCCTGCTACAATTTTAGCATTTTAAAGCGAGGCAAAATGATGTTTGAAAAAGTGCTTAAAAATTTGCTTTCAGTGGCCTTGATCGCGGGGATTTTCTTGGCTTGCAGCAGTGAAAAGCAAGATGAGGATAACAATATCAGCAGCGTCAAAGAGCAGATGGATGAGGAAAATTTATCCTTCAGCTTAAAAATGTTTGATGGCGGCTCTATGGCCGTAAAAAAGGAGGCGGGACATTTGAGCTTTGATAATGCCAACAAGGCCACGCTTTTTGTGTTTTTCACCACCTGGTGCATGCCCTGCCTGGGTGAAATCCCACATCTTAATAAAATCCAAGAAAAATACAAAGAAAATTTCAACATCATCGGCGTTTTACTCGAGGACAAGGACAAAGAGGGGCTTGAAAATTTCACCCTCAAGCATAAAATCAACTACCAAATCGCAAATGGCGAGGAAAATTACCTTTTCGCCAGAGTTTTAGGTGGCGTGAGCGGTGTGCCGATGATGTTTTTATACGGCAAAGGCGGCACGCTCATCAAGCAATACTTAGGCCTAGTGCCCAGCGAAATGCTAGAGATTGACATTGCTAAGGTGTTGTGATGCTTGGATTTTTGAAAAAAGGCCTACAAAAAACTCTGCAAAGCATCAGCGGCGTAAAATCGCAGCAAAAATTAAACAAAAATTTGCTCGAAGAGCTCTTGCTTGAGGCCGATGTGGCTTATGAGATTGTTGAGGAGATACTCCACTACCTCCCGCCCGGCGATGCGGTTAAAAGGGAGGATTTAAAGCGCGTGATGGGGGCGTATTTTCTTTACGAGGGGGCGAAAAATTTAGCCCCAAAGCCCTTTGTGGATCTCATTTTGGGAGTCAATGGCGCGGGTAAGACGACCAGCATCGCAAAACTTGCCCATTGGTATAAAAGCGAGGGAGAAAAGGTGCTTTTGGGCGCTTGTGATACCTTCCGGGCGGGGGCGATCGAGCAGCTGCGTTTGTGGAGTGAGAAAATAGGCACGGACATCGTCCTCTCAGCACAGGGACACGACCCCTCAGCGGTGGCTTATGATGCGATCAGCAAGGCGGTGGCTAGGGGCTTTGATAGGGTTATTTTGGACACGGCGGGTCGGCTGCAAAATCAAAAAAATTTAGCCGCTGAGCTTGAAAAAATTGTTCGCATTTGTGCTAAGGCCCTCCCCTCTGCACCCCACCGCAAAATTTTAGTCTTAGACGGCACGCAGGGCAATGCGGGAATTTTGCAGGCTAAGGCTTTCAACGACCTCATAAAGCTTGATGGCGTCATCATCACAAAGCTCGATGGCACGGCAAAGGGCGGGGCGCTTTTTAGCATTGCTAGAGAGCTTGAGTTGCCGATTTTTTATGTGGGTGTGGGTGAAAAAATGCAAGACCTCATTCCCTTTAATCCTGCGGATTACCTTGAGACGCTTTTGGAGCCTTTGTTTGAGTGAGTTTACCCCTGAGCAAAAAGCCCTTTTTGAGAGGAATGTTTCTTATCTCATAAACCCCTACCAACGCCTAGCCCTTTTGAATTTAAGCTCGAGCAAATTTAAGCCCATCAGCGATGGTGGGGACGTGCTTTCTTTAAATTTCATCCACATCAGCGGCAAACGCGTCCATCAAAACCCCATTTTAGAGCTTAAAGAGAGGCTTGAAATTTTTAACAAAGAGTTTTTACTTTATCCCGTGCTTTATTTTTACGGCTTTGGTAATGGCGTTTTATTTAAAACCCTACTTAAAAATTCTCACCTTAAGCACTTGATCGTTTTTGAAGATGAGCTTGAAATTCTTTACTTAGCCTTTCATTTTTTAGATTTTAGCGAGGATTTGGAAGGCAAAAGGTTGATGATTTTTGACAGCCATATCAATGAAAGCAATCTCGCCATCCTCCTGACAGACCCCCGCATTTTCACCTTTTTACGCACCTATACCCTGCACATCACAAGCGCTTTTTATGAGGGCTTTGAAAGTGAAATTCTAAAGCTCAATGAAAACATCACTCGCGCCATTAAAAACAACATCGCCGCACTGGGAAATAGCAGCGAGGACGCCTTTGAGGGCATAACGCAATTTGTAGCCAATCTCGTCCCCATGCTCACTCAGCCTTCTTTTGAAACTTTGCTTAAAGAAAGAAAATCAAAAGCCCAAACCGCTCTCATCGTATCCACCGGGCCAAGCCTCACCAAGCAACTTCCACTTTTAAAAGCACATCAAGATAAATTTAGCATCATTTGTGCCGATTCGGCTTATAGCATTCTAGCCCAGCACGACATAAGGCCCGATTATGTGGTGATGCTTGAGCGCACGGCCATCACCTCAGAGCTTATCAAAAAAGCCCACGCTAACATCGACGAGGGCGCACTTTTCGTCCTTTTATTCTTAGTGCATCCCAGTGCAGTGCGTTATTTAGAGGAGAGCGGGCGCCGTTTTGTTTTAGCGCCCTACAATGACGAATTTTCCTCCCAATTTAAATTTTTTGATCCCAAATTCTCCCTCGCGCAGGGCACGACTGTCGCTTACAATGCCTTTTTTTTAGCCATTTATTTGGAGCATAAAAACATCATTTTCATCGGTCAAGACTTAGCTTATGGTGAGGGCGGGGCCTCGCATCCTAAGGGCTATATTTACGGGGAGCATTATGATGCTCAGTTTTACCCCGAAAAAGAAAGCGCCCCCGCTTATGGTGGCAAGGGCGTGGTGTGGACGCACGGGCTTTGGAATAAATTCCGCTACATGCTAGAAATTGGGATTGAAAATGCCCGGCTTGCATTTGAGCTTAGCATTTACAATGCCACAGAGGGCGGTGCGAGGATAGCAGGCACAGAGGAGAAGCCCTTTTTATGGTGCGTAGAAAATTTATGTGATGAAAGCTTGAAAAAACCCTTTCCTCCCCTTACTTTGCAGAGTGTGGAGGAGCAAAACGCCCAGCTTTGCCAAGCGTGGCGGAATTTAGCCGACATTTTGAGGCAATGCGAGGACTTCATCGCCTTTTTTGAGGACTTCAACCCAGCCTTCGCGCTTAAATTTGCAAAACTCAAACTGGTGCAAAACGATAAGGACTTCATGCGCGAGGTGATGGGTGATTGCGACAGGGCAAAGGAGAGACTTGATGCCTTCAGCAAAAGTGCGGTGAAGGCGTTTTATCATTCTATCCTGCATAATTTTGAGCTAAATCTCGCGCAAATTCTTGTTTTTAACCCGCAAAACGAAGCGCAATGGTGGGAGAAAAATTTGCTTTTCATCACGCAGCATTTAGAATTTTTCCAAATCCTACCTGCCACAGTGGCTAAATTTAAAGAGGGCTTAGAACAAAACGCCCACGCCTTAAAACTCGAGCTTGAAAGGAGGGGGCTAAAAAGCCCTTTTTAAAGTCAAAGGGGTTAAAATATCGCAAAATTATCAAAGGA
>NZ_JAUMZG010000038.1 GCF_030528245.1 Campylobacter sp. | reverse complement strand
CAAGCAGAATTACAAGCGCGCCGCAAGCAGTATGAATATTATAGAAACAAGCTTTTAAGCTACGATGAATTAGAAAACCGCACCGCAAAATTAAACGAAATTTTAAAATTTAAAACTTTAGGAGAGCTAGGGATACGAAATGCTGGGACAAAAATTACCGCACATCAAATGCAAGCACTTCATAAAGAAAATGCCCCTGTTAGGATTTTTGCAGGTGGTAGCACGATAGCTGATGTTGATTATTGTGATTTACCGAAAAAAGATGTTATCGACAAACCAAGCATTATTTGCAAGGCTAGGGGATATATCGGTTTTGAATATTATGACAAGCCTTTTAGCCATAAAAGCGAATTTTGGTCTTATACCATCGACAAGAACGCTAATCAAAAATTTATTTATTATTTCTTAATCAATCAACAGGAGCATTTTCAAAAATTAGCAAAAGCAAATTCTGTGAAAATACCACAACTAAAAGTAAGCAATACAGATAACTTCCAAATCCCCCTACCGCCTTTAGAAGTGCAAAATGACATTGTAGAGCTTTTAGACAAATTTGACACACTAGCAAATGATTTAACAAGCGGAATTCCCGCCGAGATAGACGCTAGGAAAAAACAATACGAGCATTACAGAGAGAGACTTTTAAGCTTTATTGCAAAGGATTAACTCCCTCATCTTTTAAATTCATCGTTATAGCTACGCCCTTATTTTTAGGAGGATAGGCGATGAATTTGCCTTTTTGACTTTCTAAGAATTCCAAAACCTTAGCGTCAAAAATGCTATCATAGCTCTTTTCTACTGAGGTGTAGCCGAATTTCCCCTCGCTATCGATGAAAATTTTTACCTTAACGCCTATGTTTTTAGGATTAGGATAGTATTGACTCCAACGCTGTTTAATCACCCTTTCAACCCTGCCCAAAAACTCATCATAAATCCCTACTTTTTGGGACTGGGCGCCTTGTCCGTTGGCGGTGCTTTCTTCTGGGATGAGATTGTCGTTTAATTGCTTGAGTAGCTCGGCAGCACTTTGAGAATTCGCACCTTGACTCGACTTTGCGGAGGATTGAATTTGAGTGGTTTTTTCTTCTTGGATTTCTTTGACATTGCCAAAAAGGGCGTTAAAATCGGTGGCTTTTTGATTAATATCTTGCGTTTTGACCATTTTATTGGTGGTTTGGGCGAAGAGTTCGTTGACATTAATAGGATTTGACTGCTCGGGCTTCGGAGTGGGCTTAGGGGTGGGGATTTTGGCTGAAGCTTCGCTTAATTCAACATTAATAAAACTATCCTTTAAATCCGTGTGGTTTAAAACAGGCTCTTGCGCAGTAACCAGCCTGAAAAATACAAAGCCAACAACGATAAAATAAACCCCGCAAGCCAGAAAAAAGGAGGTGGAATTGCTCAAGCCATAATTTTTCATCATTCGGTTTGCAATGCGACCTTACTGAAGCCTAAATTTTTCACACTTCTTAGCACAAAAATGACATCATCATATTTTAAGCTCTTATCCGCTCTAATGAAAACGGGCTCCTCGGTGTTAAATTGTGCCTTTTTTTGTGCAAGATTATCAGCAAAAGAGACAAAGTCGAATTTTTCTTGATTGATGAAAATCTCTTTTTTGGCATTGACACTCACAATAAGGCTTTTTATGGTCGGCGAACTTGCACTTTTTTGCGAACCTTGAGGGAGATTGACCCTTTCTTCGTAGGTGATGCTTGGAGCTGTAACCATCAAAATGGCTAATAAAACAAGCATAATATCCACTAAGGGAGTGATATTAAGCTCGGGCTTTTCATCATCAAAGGGCATCTTAACCTCTATGCGAGCTGAGGATTTTAATCTCGCTATCGATAATGCTTAAAAGCTCAAAAGCCTTCCGCTTGATGATAAGATGAAAGGTATAAGCTGGGATAGCAACTAAAATTCCACAGCCAGTAGCTACTAAAGCCTCGCTGATTTTGGGGGCGATGATACTTAAAGAATTTTGTGTGCCAAGCCCCCCAAAAGTCTCAAGTATAGAAATAACGGTCCCAAAAAGTCCTATAAAAGGCGAGGTAGAAGCGATGATACTAAGCCAAGTCAGTCCCAAAGAAGAACGGCGAGAGGCTAAATTTTTATAAATTTCTAAATGAGAAAGGCTGGTGTCGGTGCATTTTCTTAAAATAGAATTCGTGCGACTCAAGTCCTTTTCGCCCAAAAGTAAGCTTTCCAAGCTTTCTTTTTCCTTGCTGCGCCAATTTGCTAAAAAAGTTAATCTCGCAAAAAGTATGGCAAAAGAAAGGATAAAATAAAAAGAAAGCCAAGCCAAAACCACATAGGTAATAAGACTGGATTCATTAAAAAAATGGAAAATAACCTCGAAATTCATACATTTGCCTTAGCATTATCAAGCTTAGAAAAAGTCGCTGCTAGGGCGGCATTATCCGAACTCATAGCTTTGATTAAGTCTTTTGCGTTATTAAGATTTTTCTCAATCTCACTTTCACTTGAGCCGCACACCCAAACCGCGCCTTTGGCTAGAACGCAAATCTTGCTTTCATCGACCTTAGCATAGCCTGAGTCAATGGCAACTAATTCGTGTTTTAAATCTTGCTTTTCTACATCAATGACGCCAGATTTTAAAGAAGCTACTAAACTCGCATGCCCCCTTAAAACACCAAATTCCCCCTCACTTCCGGGCAGGGTAACGGACTTTACCTCTCCTTGATAAATCATTCCTAGAGGGGTTACTATTTCTAAAGATATTAAATCCTGCATCAATTAGCCTTTTTTTGTTCAACCTTACAATTATCTAAGCAAGTATCACCTCTACTAATCTCCCTCAGAGTTTCTGCCTTAGCAATTGCCTCGTCAATATTTCCTACCATATAAAAAGCATTTTCTGGCAAATCATCATACTTACCCTCTAAAATTCCCTTAAAACCTGCTATCGTTTCTTCAAGGCTTATATACTTGCCAGGGCTCCCTGTGAAAACTTCCGCCACAAAGAAAGGCTGGGATAAAAATTTCTCTATCTTTCTCGCTCTTTCCACGACAAGCTTATCCTCTTCACTGAGCTCGTCCATACCCAAGATAGCGATAATATCTTGTAAATCTTTGTATTTTTGAAGCACAGACTGCACCCCCCTTGCCACATTGTAGTGCTCCTCACCCACAATTTGCGGATCGAGCATCCTTGAGGTGGAATCAAGCGGATCCACAGCAGGATAAATTCCCTTCTCCGCAATGGCGCGGTTGAGAACCGTAGTCGCATCAAGGTGCGCAAAAACGGTCGCCGGAGCTGGATCGGTCAAGTCATCGGCTGGGACATAAACGGCTTGCACGGAGGTGATGGAGCCCTTTTTAGTGGAGGTGATCCTCTCTTGGAATTTACCCATTTCACTTGCTAAAGTCGGTTGATAGCCCACCGCAGATGGAATTCTCCCCAAAAGTGCGGACATTTCGGAGCCTGATTGAGAAAATCTAAAAATATTATCGATAAACATCAAAACATCAAGCCCCATTTCATCCCTAAAATACTCAGCCATCGTAAGTCCGGTAAGAGCAATGCGATTCCTAGCGCCCGGCGGTTCGTTCATTTGCCCATAACATAGAGCAACTTTATCTAAAACATTACTTTCTTTCATCTCATTATAAAGGTCATTGCCCTCGCGAGTCCTCTCGCCCACGCCCGCAAATACCGAGTAGCCGCTATGCTTGAAGGCGACATTGTGAATAAGCTCCATGATGATAACGGTTTTTCCAACGCCAGCACCGCCGAAAAGCCCCACCTTACCGCCCTTTGCATAAGGAGCGAGCAAATCCACGACCTTAATGCCCGTTTCAAAAATTTCACTCTTAGTGCTTTGCTCTTCAAAAGCAGGTGGGTCTCTATGGATGCTCCAACGCTTGTCAAAATCAAGCTCCTCGCCCTCATCGATCAAATCGCCCGTTACATTAAAAATTCTCCCCAAGACCCTTTCCCCAACTGGCACAGAAATAGGACCTCCCAAAGCTTCCACCTTAAGTCCTCTTACTAAACCATCTGTCATATCCATAGCTATGGTTCTTACTCTATTGTCCCCCAAATGTGCGGCGACTTCTAGGATTAATTTTTGCTCTTTTCCATCGTTATTAAAATCTACCCTTATCGCTTCGTTAATTTGTGGTAGATAATCATCAAAATCCACATCTACAACAGGTCCTAATACCTGCGAAATAAATCCTTGCATGCTTTCCTCTCTCCTTAGAATTTTATTATTTCATCGATTCCACACCGCTGATAATCTCAATAAGCTCGGTGGTGATGGACTCTTGTCTTGCCTTGTTGTAGGCTAAATTCAGCTGCTTCACTCTCGCCTTTGCGTTGTTCGTGGCATTATCCATAGCCTGCATTCTGGCACTATGCTCAGCAGCCAAAGAATCGATGAGGGCGAAATACATATTGTATTCAAAATAGGTCTTCATCAAATCCTCTAAAAGCTCGTTTTCCTCTGGCTCAGGCTCTAAAAGCGAGGAATTTTCCTCTGCATTAATTTTTTTGGGCTCAACAGGGATGAGATGATTGATTTTAAGCTCTTGAGTGATCATATTTTTATAGCCATTATGCACCAAAACAATAGCATCGGTCTCTCCAGCCAAATAATCCTCAACCGCGGCACTAATCACCTCACAAGCTTTTTCATAATTAGGACTTGAGCTAAGATGAAGATATTTTTTCAAAAGCTCTCTTTTTTGGAAATTAAAATACTCTATGCCTGTTTTTCCTATGGCTCTTAATCTCACAGCAATATTTTGCTCTTCATAATCCTTTAAAAGCTCATCTACGGCTTTAATGGTCTTAATATTAAAGCCACCACAAAGCCCTTTATCTGCAGTAATAAAGATAATATCTACATTTTTAAATTTTTCTCTTTTTTGAAAACAACTTAATTGAATATCTTTTTCATCTTGATTTGCCTTATGAATTTGAAAAGAAATTTCATTAAGCATTTCATCAATTTTTTGCGCGTAAATTTTAGACCTCTTCGCTGCTTCTTCAGCTTTTTTAAGCTTTGCAGTAGAAACAAGCTTCATCGCGTTGGTTGTCTTTTGTGTGTTATGAACGCTTTTGATTTTTCTTTTTATTTCTTTAAGATTGGACATAAAAAGCCTTACAAATGGTTTGCTTTAAATTCATCAATGGCCTTAGCCAACCTTTCTTCCAAGTCGCTATCCAAGGTCTTTTTGCTACGAATTTGCTCAAAAAGGTCTGGATATTTCGCCTCAATAAAAGGATAAATACCATCTTCAAATTCTCTAATTTTGCTTACCGCCACATCATCTAAAAATCCTCTTGTTCCTGCAAATATAAGCACAACTTGCTTTTCCACAGATAAAGGCGAATAAGGCGGTTGCTTTAAAAGCTCGACCATTCTTTGTCCGCGTTCTAATTGCTTACGACTTGCTTCATCTAAATCACTTGCAAACTGAGCGAAAGCTTGAAGCTCCCTATACTGCGCCAAATCAAGCCTTAAAGTCCCAGAAACTTGCTTAGTCGCTTTAATCTGTGCTGCTCCACCCACACGAGATACGGATAAACCGACATTAATAGCAGGGCGAATGCCTGAATTAAACAAATCTGTTTCTAAGAAAATTTGTCCATCCGTGATAGAAATGACATTGGTTGGTATATAGGCCGAAACGTCTCCGGCTTGAGTTTCAATGATGGGCAAAGCCGTCAAACTTCCTGCACCAAGCTCGTCATTAAGCTTAGACGCTCTTTCAAGCAATCTTGAATGTAAATAAAACACATCTCCCGGATAAGCCTCACGACCCGGAGGACGACGTAAAATGAGGGACATTTCGCGATAGGCTACTGCGTGCTTGCTCAAATCATCATAAATGATCAAAGCATGTCTTGCGCTGTCCCTAAAATACTCGCCCATCGTTACACCCGCATAAGGAGCAAGATACTGCAAGGCCGCAGGGTCTGAAGCGCCAGCACTCACTACGATGGTGTATTCTAAGGCCCCATGCTCCTCAAGCTTTTTCACAACCTGAGCCACCGTGCTTTGCTTTTGCCCTATGGCTACATAGATACAAATGACGCCTTGTCCTTTTTGTGAGATGATGGTATCCACGGCTACGGTGGTCTTTCCGGTCTGCCTGTCGCCGATGATCAGCTCCCTTTGCCCGCGCCCAATCGGCACCAAGGCATCGATGGCCTTTATCCCCGTGTGCAAGGGCTCATGGACGCTTTTTCTCGCCATAATGCCCTTAGCCTTCTCCTCAACAAAACGGAATTCACTCGCATTAATAGAACCCTTAGCATCGATGGGCTCTCCCAAAGCATTGATAACACGACCCAACAAGGCCTCGCCAACAGGGACTTTGAGAAGCTTTTTAAGCCTCTTGACAGAATCACCCTCTTTTAAGCCCTCCCCCTTGCCAAGCACAACGATACCAACGCTACTTTCTTCAAGGTTAAGCGCCATGCCCTTTTCGCCGTTTTCAAATTCAACCATCTCCCCAGCCATGATGTTTTTAAGACCATAAATCTTAGCCACGCCATCGGCGACTGAGATGATTTTTGCCGTTTCTTCAATATCCAAGCTTAAGTCAAAATTTTCTATCTTGTCCTTGATGATGGAACTGATTTCATCAGCTTTAAATTTCATTACATTTTCTCCTTAAATGGTTTTGAGTATGAACTCACTCAATCTATTTTGAAAGGTCTTCATAAAAAAAGAAACCTCATAACCAAGCTCTTCTAGGGTGATTTTAATGCCATCGATCGGGGCGATTTGATTGCTTAATTTGATTTGAACATTAAATTTCGCGCCCAATTTCTCCTCGAGATTTTTAAGACTCAGCGCGTCTAGGGCTTGACCAGAGTAAGCAACGCCAAGAAAAACATTATCCCTAAAAAATCTTTGCTTCTCAAGCTCCGCTACAATTTGCGGGATGCAAGGAAGCCTTGAATTTTCAAGCAAAATTCGTAACAGGTTGTTGAATTTTGGATGGGGCTTTTCAAGCATCGATTCGAGAAGCTCGAGCTTTTTTTCCCTGCTGATTTCTCGAGTTTGTATCAAAATTTTAAATTTCGGGTGCGCAAAGGCCGAAGCCAAAACGCTCAAATTTTTATAAAACTCATCAACATCATCCCGAGAAGCGATCGCCTTAGCATATCTTTTTGCCACAACACTCATTAGGAAGCCTTTTTCATCATAATGTCAATAATATCCTCTTGCGTCAATCTCACATCCTTATCATTAAAAAGCTCAGTGATGATGTGAGAAACCACCTCCCTTTTCATCTTTCTCCACTCGTATTCTTTCTGCTCTTCAAAATGCCTCTGCAGCAAAACAAGCTCTTCTTTAGCGTTGCTCCTGATTTGCTCGGCTAGAATTTCAGACTCTTTCTTCGCCGTAATCAAAGCGCCAGCCGCGACAGCTCTAGCCTCTTCAAGCTTTTTCATGATTTCGAGTTTTTTAGCCTTGCTCTCCAAGAGTTTTTTTTGGATTTCATCCAATCTCGATGAAATTTTCAGGATACGATTTTTATAAAAATTCCTAAACGGAGTGGCCAAGAAGTAGTAAAGTATGGCTACGAAAATCACAAAATTAATCGCCCTAGGGACAATATCATACTCCCCACCGCCACCCGAAGCGGCAAAGGCTCCCAGAGGCAGCAAAAAAAACACCAAGCCTTTCATAAATTTCCCCTCAAATGTTTTTAATATTATTTTGTAAAGACCGCTTGAATTCGGGCAAATTTTGCAACAAATGTCGCTTCAATTCCTCCTTTTGCTCCAAAAGCTCGGCGGTAAAATCCTGCATTTGTTTTTCAAGCTCGTCCTTTTTTGCCTGAAGCATCAGGGCTGCCTCCTCCTTGGCCTGATCGATCGCAGCCTGCTTGATTTTGTGAATTTCTTCCCTAGTTTCTGCATGGATTTTCTCCAGCTCATCATTGACGCCTAGCATTTGTTGGGAATTTTCCTTGACCTTGTTTTCGTCATTTTTTATAGAATCACTTCTTTCGTCCATAAATCGCAACAAGGGCTTATAAAACATAGCATTCAAGATCACAATCATAGCCAAAAAGATAGCCACAGTGGCTAGCATTATAGATCCATGCATATCCGAAAACATAAAGCTCCTTTGACAAAACTACAATAAAGCCCGAGATTGTAGCCAAATTTTTTTAAAAATTTAAAATTTCAAGCAATTTTTTGATTTTATCCGCGTTTGTTAAATGTATTGTGAGTTTCTCCCCTTTGCTCTCGCATCTAAAGCCATACTCTTCCAAAATTTTCTTAATTTCCACCACCCCCCTATCGAGCTCCTCACTCTCTCCAGAGCCTGATTTGCCTTTGTTCTTTAGATCCCGCACCAGTCTTTCCGTTTGGCTCACAGTTAGCTTTTGTCCTATGATGCTGTTGGCTATGGCCTGCTCGTCTTCCTTTTCAAGTCCCACCAAAACCTTAGCGTGTCCCTGAGAAATTTTCCCCTGCGCGATAAGCTCTTGCGTTTTTTCGTCCAAATTCAAAAGTCGCAGCGTATTTGTGATCTGCGTCCTGCCCTTATGGATGAGCTGGGCTAAATTTTCCTGAGTGATTTTATGCTCCTCAATCAGGCTCTTATAAGAATGCGCAAGCTCTATGGGATTTAAATTTTCCCTTTGAATGTTCTCAATCAAAGCAAGCTCCCTAAGCTTGTCCTCATCCACATCGGCCACGAAGGCGGCGATCTTCTTAAGCCCCAAAGCCTTGCTCGCCCTCAGTCTGCGCTCTCCCGCGATCAAAACGAAAGAATTTTCATCCTTTTTTAAAACAACTATAGGCTGAAGCAAGCCGTATTCTTTGATGGAATTGGCAAGCTCCTCCAAGGCCTGCGCATCAAAATGCTTTCGCGGCTGGAAGGGATTAGCGTGGATCTTATCCACAGCGATTTGACTGACTTGATTCACATCAAGCCCCAGCTCCTTGCTATACACGAGGTCCAAATCACCCATGAGCTTGTTGAGTCCGTTGTTTTTATTCAGTCCCACGATCTACTCCAAAATACAATAGGCCAAATTTTGATACGCCACCGAGCCGGGCGATTTGATGTCATAAAGTATGATGGGCTTACCAAAACTAGGACTTTCGGCAAGCTTGACATTTCTAGGGATGACGATGAATTCATCCTCGCTGCTCCCCAGATTGAAAAGCTGTTTTTTAAAATTCTGCTTCAAATCCTCCACCACATCCTTAGAAAGATTATTTTGCGCGCTATACATGGTCGGCAAAAAGCCCCGCACCTTGAGTTTGGCGTTGATGGTTTTTTTGATGATTTTAATGGTATTTAGCACCATCGCCACGCCCTCGAGAGCATAGAATTCGCACTGTATGGGGATGATGACACTATCGCTTGCCGCAAAAGCATTGATGGTGATGTTTCCCAAGGCTGGCGGGGAGTCTATGATGATGAAGTCATAATTATTCACGACCCCCTCAAGCTGCCTTTTGAGTATGGTTTTTTTTTCATTGCCATCGTCCTTGGCAAGCTCCTGCTCGATGCCCACTAAGCCTATGTTTGACGGGGCTAGATGCAGTTGGGGCAGTTCGGTCTTTAGGATGATATCACTGAGCTTTTTTCTGCCGATGAAGGCATGATAAACATTATACTCATAATGATTGCGATTAAATCCCAGCCCCGTCGTCGCATTGGCCTGAGGATCCACATCCACCAAAAGCACCCTTTTTTCCGCCACGGCTAGGGAGGCGGCTAAATTCACAGCCGTCGTTGTCTTGCCCACGCCGCCTTTTTGATTGGCTATTGTGATAATCTCACTCATCTTAAACTATACACCCTTTTACCTTCTAATAATATCGATCCATCCTCATAAAGCAAGGCTTCCCTGAGCGAAAGCACCCTGCCATCGTGATGGACACTGAATTTTCTTGATTTTTCAAATTCTAGCACATAGTGGTTAAAAATATTCTTCCATGAATTTTTTCCCTCCAAGCTTCGCACAAATTCTTCCACCAACTCCCGCGGCGTGATTTTGACATCACAAAGCCCAGCCCCAGGCGGAGCGAATTTTAAATTCAAGCCCACCCCTCCCACGATGAAATCACCAAGCTTCGCGCTCATCACCCCCCCGACCTTTTTATCCGCCAGATACAGATCATTAGGCCATTTGAGCCAAATTTTTGAGCCCAAAGAGCTTAAAATTTCCCGCATCAAAAAGGCAAAATAAATACTCACCGAAGCCAGGGGCAAATCAGAGGGCAAATCCCCCTCCCTCAGGCAAAACGACAGGTGCAAATTCCCCCGCGAGCTCTGCCAGACATTATCCCTACTCCCCACGCCCCCGCTTTGATCTAGGGCGTAGAGGGCGCAGTTTTGCGTCATTTTCCCCTCGCGGATTTGCTCGCATAAAAAAAGATGCGTCGAGGCAATGCTTTCAATGCAAAAAATTTCCAACCCCAAGCCTTTTTCCGTTCAAATAGGTCCGCCCATCCAAAGCCTTTTTTCCGCTTTCTTGCAGTTTTTTCACGCGCAAAATTCCCCGCTTGCACGCTAGCAAAAAGCTCCCTTTCTCAAGGGCTAAAATTTCCCCTGCGGCGGCATTTTTTTCATCCCCATCGACAAGCTCTAACTCCAAAAATTTCAGGCCATTTTCCAAAAAAACCCCCGGCCAGAGGATGAAGGCGCGGTATTTTTGATGAATTTTTTTGGCATCATCTAGAAAAATCCTCCCGTCCTCTTTTTTGATTTTTTTACAAAAACTCGCCCCCGCCTCGTCCTGTTTTTGCGGGATGATTTTGTCAAAATTTAAAAGCGTAGAGAGGATCAAATCCCCCGCCATCCGCGCCAAAAGCTCAAAAAGCTCCCCCGCATTTTTGCCCCCTATATCGCAGTCCTTGCTCTGCAAAATCGCCCCCGTATCCAGCCCCTCATCCATCAGCATCGTGCAAACGCCGCTTTTTTCATCGCCGTTTAAAATGGCCGACTGCACGGGACTTGCGCCGCGATATTTGGGCAAAAGTGAGGCGTGCAAATTCACACAGGGCGCGATGTGCAAAATGCTAGGCGGCAGAATTTTCCCATAGGCTGCCACCACGATGAAATCAGGCTCCAATCGGCGAATTCGCTCCGCCTCGTCCCTCAAGCTTTGCGGCGTGAAAATGGGGATGTGAGGGGCGAATTCTTGCAAAAAGGCCTTCGTGGCACTGGGGGTTAGAATTTGTCTTCTTCCCACCGCCTTATCGGGCTGGGTGAAGAGGGCTAAAATTTCAAATCCTCCGTGCGTCAAAAGGGCTTGAAGTATGGTTTTAGCGTAATTTGGCGTGCCCATAAAAATGACTTTTTTCATCGTTTTCCTCAAATTTAAAGCTGCGATTGTAACGAAAATCAAGGGGCCAGTAATTTACAAAAAATCTGTAAAATAAGGCCATTTCACACAAGGGACGAAAATGCGAAGCGATGCCATCAAAAAAGGACACCTCAAGGCCCCCAACCGCTCCCTGCTTAGGGCTTGTGGTTTGAAGGATGAGGACTTTGAAAAGCCCTTCATCGGCGTGGCGAATAGCTATATCGACATCATTCCGGGGCATTTTTTCCTCAATGATTATGCGAAAATCATCAAGGATGAGATACGCAAAAACGGCTGCGTGCCCTTTGAATTCAACACCATAGGCGTGGATGATGGTATAGCGATGGGACATAGCGGGATGCTCTACTCCCTACCCAGCCGCGAGCTCATCGCCAATTCCGTAGAAACCGTGATGAACGCCCACCAACTCGACGCCCTCATCTGCCTACCCAACTGCGACAAAATCACGCCCGGCATGCTCATGGGCGCCCTGCGGGTCAATGTGCCGACCATCTTCGTAAGTGGCGGACCCATGAGGGCGGGAGAGACGAAGAAGGGCGAGAAAATCAGCCTCAGCTCCGTTTTCGAAGCGGTGGGCGCCTTTGAAGCGCAAAAGATTACCGAAGAAGAATTTAAAGAGATAGAGTGCAAGGCTTGTCCGGGTGGGGGCTCATGCTCGGGGATGTTTACGGCAAATTCCATGAACGCACTTTGTGAGGCTATGGGCGTGGCACTGGAGGGCAATGGGACAATTTTAGCCCTTACGCCTGAGAGGGAGGAGCTTTTGAGGCGGGCAGCAAGGAGGATTTGTGAAATCGCCCTGGATGCGCGCTTTAAAATCCGCAATATCATCACGCAAAAGGCCCTGCGAAACGCCTTTGTCGTGGATATGGCGATGGGAGGCAGCACGAATACCATCTTGCACATGCTAGCCATCGCGAGGGAGGCGGGACTGGAATTTGAGCTGGAGGATTTGAATTTCATCTCAAGCAAGGTCGCCCACATCGCTAAAATCGCCCCCTCGCTCAACACCATCTACATGGAGGACATCCACAGGGCAGGAGGCGTGAGTGCGGTGATGGCTGAAATTTCAAGCAGGGAGGGACATATTTTAGAGCTAGATGCCCTGATGATAGAGGGCGGGGAGCTTGGGGAGCGCTTGGAGGGAGCGAAAATCAACGATGAGGGCGTCATCCGTAGGGTGGAAAATGCTTATTCTAGCGTGGGAGGACTGGCGGTTTTGTTTGGAAATTTAGCTCCGCAGGGCTGTGTGATCAAGACTGCGGGCATCACAGGGGGGAGGAAATTTAAGGGCAGGGCGGTGTGCTTTAATTCCCAAGATGAAGCGGTGCGGGGCATCATGCGAGGGCAGGTGAAAAAGGGTGCGGTCTGCGTCATCCGCTATGAGGGGCCTAAGGGTGGCCCGGGTATGCAGGAGATGCTCACGCCCACTTCGCTCTTGATGGGCATGGGACTGGGCGCTGAGGTGGCGCTCATCACGGATGGACGCTTCAGTGGAGCGACAAGGGGGCTTAGTGTGGGGCATATCAGCCCTGAGGCGGCAGAGGGGGGACTCATCGCGCTTTTGAGAGACGGGGATGAGATAGAAATCGATGTGGATGCGTATCGCATCTCTGTCAATTTAAGCGAGGGGGAGATAGCTGGACGCAGGGCGGAATTTGTCATGCCCCAAAAAGAGCTGTCCTCGAGGTGGCTTAGGATGTATCAAAAGCTCGTGAGCAATGCAAGCAGGGGAGCGATTTTGGAGTGAGAAAAGGAATTTTCATGTTGGATTTAGCGATCATTGGCGGGGGTCCTGCGGGTCTTAG
>NZ_JAUMZG010000037.1 GCF_030528245.1 Campylobacter sp. | reverse complement strand
GCCCTGTCACGGCGGAGGTCGCGGGTTCGAGCCCCGTCCGCTGCGCCACTACCAGCTTTCATTTTCATCCTTTGGAAAGCCTACTTTATGGGCATTGACGCAATCTTGACTGATGATGGCCTTATCGCGACATTCTAAGGACCTTTTTTTAGCGATTTCGGGATTGTTTTGATAATACTCCACCGATTTTGTCCGCTCACAAGCCCCCAAAAGAAAAATCATAAAGAAAAAAATTCCACACCTTTTCATCAAAAGCTCCTCATTCGTTATAAGAAAAAATCGGCAAGGACCATTGATATTTGATCGCTAAAAGCCTAGCCCCCACGCCTATGATGAGCGTTATAAGCGTGCATAAAAGCGCATCAAGCTCCATCCACACCTCAAGAGCATAATAAAGCCCACCCGCGATGATAGCAATGCCTGCGTAAATTTCTTTTTGAAAAACAAGGGGGATGCGCATACACAAAATGTCGCGCAAAATCCCACCAAAAACCCCCGTAATCACAGCCGCCGCAATGGCAATAATCCAGCCATAATTTTCATTGACGGCAATTTGCGCGCCCAAAATGCTAAAGACCACAAGCCCAATGGCATCGAGGGTTAAAAACAAACCCTCAAGCCGCTTCACCACGCGCGGGATACGCGTAGCAATGAGCGCACAAAAGCAAATTAAAATAATGTATTCAGGATGCTTGACCCAAGTGAGCGGATAATGCCCCAAAAGCACATCACGAATGCTCCCTCCGCCGATGGCCGTTACCAAAGCGATGAAAATCACGCCAAAAAGATCCATCCTATGTCGCCCTGCTGCCAAGGCCCCCGTCATGCCCTCGGCTGAAATTCCTATAATATAGAGCGTGGTGAGGAGCATCAAAAAATCCCACGCACCAATTGATGACAGACGCTGAATGTGGTGGAAAAATTTTGCCCACAATCCCCACACCCTAGTTGCAAACTGCGAATTTTTTTGGCACCGGCGAAAGTGCTTAGCATCGTCCGCCTTCTTTATCCTCGCTCGTGCAAAGATGCGCGAGGAAACAATCCGCACACAGGGGCCTTTTGGCCCTGCAAGTGTAACGACCAAAAAGCACCATGGCTTGATGAAGGTGGTTGAGCCTATCCTTAAAAATGCGCGTCAAATCCTCCTCTGTCGCCTCGGGCGTTTTTGCGCGGCTCAAGCCAAGGCGATGCGACACGCGAAAAACATGCGTATCCACAGCCATAAAATTCGCCCCGCACCACTCGATCAAAACGACATGGGCCGTTTTTTGTCCCACCCCCGCAAGACTTTTCAGATCCGCTTCGTTGAGTGGGATTTCGCCCTTGAATTTTTCACAAACGACCCTTGCCATTTTGATGAGATTTTGAGCCTTGTTGTTGAAAAATGAGCAGCTTTGAATGAGGGCTTTAAGGCTTGATAGATTGGCATTTGCAAGGCTTTTTATGTCGGGGTAGGCCTTAAAAAGTGCTGGCGTGATGTGATTGACCCTTTTATCGGTGCACTGGGCAGAAAGCATCACGCAAACGATGAGTTCGTAAAGACTAGAAAATTTCAGCTCTGTACTTGGTTTTTGAAAATTGGCAAGAAAAAGTTCTTTGATTTGTAAATTTCTTTTCATTTTTTCATTCTAGTTGATTAGTTTTAACAAAGTTTATATATAATGACGCTTCGACGCTACAAATATTTCATTTTTAAGGATAAATTTATGAAAAAAATTTCTTTGGTCATCGCAGTTTTGTTTGCGAGCCTGAATGCAGCCACAGTAGCCACAGTCAATGGCAAAAAAATCAGCGATGCGGATGTGAGTGAATTTTTCGCGCCCTTGTTGAAGGGGCAGGATTTTAATAAATTACCCGAGCAGGAGCGAAAAAATTTAGTGCAGCAATACATCATGCAAGATTTGCTTTTGCAGGATGCGAAAAAGCAAAATTTTGAAAAAAACCCCGCCTACGCTAAAGAGCTTGAGCGTGCGAAGGATGCGATTTTGGTCAATCTTTACCAAGACAAGCTGATGAAAAGCATCAAAATCGATCCTGCGAAGGTCAAGGATTTTTACGAGCAAAATAAGGACCAGTTTGTGAAGTCTGCGAGGGTGAAAGCCAAGCACATCTTAGTCGCAGGCGAAGAGGAAGCGGTCAAGATCATCGATGAGCTTAAAAAGCTAAAGGGTAGCGCTTTGGAGAGCAAATTCGCAGAGCTTGCCAAGGAAAAATCCATCGACACAGGCTCGGCTAGCAATGGCGGGGAATTGGGCTGGTTTGATGAATCAGCCATGGTAAAGCCTTTCACTGATGCGGTTTTTGCCCTCAAAAAAGGCGATCTGACCACAACTCCAGTGAAGACGAATTTTGGCTATCACGTTATCTTAAAAGAGGACTCTAGAGCGGAGGAGCAGGCGAAATTTAACGATGTGAAGCAGGGCATCGAAAGCAGTTTGCAGTTTGAAGAATTTCAAAAACAAATCAATCTCAAAGCGCAAGAGCTTTACAACGCCGCCAAGGTGGAAATAAAATAATGGGCGTTTTAGACCTAGTTCCTGCGGGGGTTGTCAGCGGCGAGAAGCTCAATTTACTCTACGATTACGCCAAAAGTGAGGGCTTTGCCCTCCCAGCCGTCAATGTCGTAGGCAGTCACTCCGTCAATGCCGTTTTAGAAAGCGCCAAAAAAATCAACTCCCCCGTCATCATCCAGTTTTCCAACGGTGGGGCGAAATTCTACGCGGGTAAATCCTGCCCGGGCGGCGAAATTTTAGGCGCTATCAGTGGGGCAAAGCATGTGCATTCACTCGCCAAGGCCTACGGCGTGCCTGTGGTTTTACACACCGATCACGCCGCGAGGAAGCTTCTGCCCTGGATCGATGCCCTCATCCTAGCCAACGCTGAATTCAAGCAAAAAAACGAACAGGCCTTATTCAGCTCTCACATGCTGGATCTGAGCGAGGAGGATTTGGAGAGCAATCTGGGCACCTGTGAGACCTATCTCAAAAAGCTCGACGCGCTGGGGATTTGCCTCGAGCTGGAGCTGGGCTGCACGGGCGGCGAAGAGGACGGCGTGGATAATACAAATATCGATAATGCCAAGCTTTACACCCAGCCTGAAGATGTCGCTTTGGCCTATGAGAGGCTGATGAAAATCAGTGATAAATTCTCCATAGCGGCGAGTTTTGGGAATGTGCATGGGGTTTATAAGCCCGGAAATGTGAGCCTCCAGCCCGAGATTCTTAAAAATTCTCAAAATTTTGTCAAAGAAAAATTCAAGCTTTCGCAAGACAAGCCCATCCATTTCGTCTTTCACGGGGGCAGTGGCAGTGAGCTGCAGGACATTAGGGACGCTGTGAGTTACGGGGTGGTTAAGATGAATATCGACACCGATACGCAGTGGGCCTTTTGGGACGGGGTGCGCGAGTATGAGGCGTCAAATAGGGCTTACTTGCAGGGACAAATCGGCAATCCACAGGGCGAGGACAGGCCAAATAAAAAATATTACGACCCAAGAGTGTGGCTGAGGGCTGGTGAGGAGAGTATGGTAAAGAGGCTAGAGATCGCCTTTGAGTGCCTCAATTGCGTCAATAAAAATTAAATTCTACGGGGTCTTTATGGATACGAAGGAATTTTCCGAGCTTGTCTTGCCAGAAAATAAAGAAAAAAAAGGCTTTTTGGTCTATTTTAAAATCATCCTCATCCCCACCCTGCTTTATCTTTTTGTCGTGTTGGGGTATTTGAAGCAAATCAATTTTCAGGTTGAGATCCACACCCTAGTGATGACGGGACTTATTTATTTGACCGCTTTGATTTTTGCAAGGCACAGCGCGGAATATGCCTATAATATCTTCGAGCAGCAAAAAGACGAATTCAAACAGGCCCTCAAGCGCCATATCATGAAGCATTTTTTAACCATAGGCAAGGACACGAAGTCCAACGCGAGCTTTGATGACTTTGCTCATGCTTACATCAAGGGAACGCGCAATGAAAATTTCGCCGCCATAGGCTCTACAATTTTCCCCATGATGGGGATTTTGGGCACCTTTGTCAGCATCGCTCTTTCAATGCCCAATTTCAGCTCCACAAACACAGAGGCTCTTGAGCAAGAAATCGCCGTGCTTCTAAGCGGGGTCGGCACTGCGTTTTATGTTTCTATTTATGGGATTTTCCTAGCTTTGTGGTGGATATTTTTTGAAAAATTTGGCACGAGCAAGATGCAAAAATTACTCAACCGACAAAGGAATTCAACCAGTGGCTTTTTTTGGACGAAGGAGGAGCTTGATCTCAAATACCTCAGCGAGAGCTTGCATCATTTTGACAAGATCGGCGCGATCTTCAAACAGGTGGCGCGTGATGATTTTTTTGCCGAGCTCGATCATACCATCGAACGCAAATTTGCCATCTTCCAAGACATGCTCAATATCGAAGAAAAGGCCATCAGACTCAGCAGTGAGCACATCAAGCAAAGCATGAGTGAGCTTTCTAAAACCCAAAGGGATCAAAGGAATTTAGCCAAGCTTTACAGCGAGATGCTAAACGGCGTCAGCACGCTCAATCAAAGCATGAAGGAGATCAGCACAAGGATGAGTGAGCAGTATTATCGTCTCTTGGATGTGAGCTCCGAGAAAATCACGCATCTGGATAAAACTCTGGAGAATTTTGAGGAAAAAATCGACCGTTTTGCTAAGAATTTTGAGCTTTACGAAAGGACGATGCTAGAAAGTCAGGAGAGGGTTTTCAACGGCTTTAGGGATAGCCTTTTTGAGGGGATGCAAAAATTTCAAGAAGTCTATGCGGAGGAAAAAAGCATTGATGATAAGCTTGAGTTGATGAGTGAATTTAAAAAAGAGCTTAGCGAACTCAACGACGAAACTCAAGATCTCATCGCAAAATTTGACACAAAGCCAAGCAGCGAAGAGTCCGTAAAAGACGAAGAAGAAAAGCAGGATGAAAAATAGGGACGGGGGCAATTTTTGGATAGCTTATGCGGACTTGATGGCAGGTTTGCTTTTCATCTTCATCCTGCTCATCGGCGCTATCGTGGTGAAATATGTCCTCACCCAAGACGATCTGAGGCAAATCAAAAATAATCTCAACCTCCAAGAAGAGCGCTTGGAGCAGAGCAAACAAGCCCTGCGCGATAAGGAAGCCATCGTCTTTGAGCTGAGTCGGGATCTGAACGCCACCTTCAACACCCTTAGCAGGATAAATTCCCAAAAGGCCGAACTTGAGGCCAATGTCAGCGATTATGCGCGCCTTAGCAAGGAGCTACATGCCAATCTTGACGAAAAAGACAAGCAAATTCTCATTTTACTCGGGCAACTGGATAGAAATGAAAGGGAGCTTCATGCCCTGCGGGAGGACTTTAGGGAGGCTAGGGCTAGGGTGAATTCTTTGCATTTCATCCGAGAAAATTTAAGCGCGCAGCTAGAAAATAAGCTTGATGAAAACATCAGCATCGACAAAAAAACGGGAGCGCTTTCCCTGAGCGCGGAGGTTTTGTTTGATAAGGACTCCTTCGCACTCAAGGACGAGGCGAAGGCGAATTTAAAGAAAATTTTAAGCGGGTATTTTGCGGCGATTTTAAACGATGAGAACATCAGCAAAAACATCGAAAACATCATCATCGAGGGGCATACCGACAGCGACGGTTCTTACATTTACAATCTGGATCTGTCCCAAAAAAGAGCCTATGAGGTGATGAATTTTATCTATAGTTTTTATCGGGATGAGAAATTGCAAAAGCTTTTGATGGCAAGTGGGCGGTCTTTTTCAGTGCCCATTTTGAAAAACGGCGTGGAGGATAAGGATCTTAGCCGCAGGATTGAGATAAAATTTAGCATCAAAAACGATAACGCCATCGAGGAGCTTGAGAATTTCTTTGAGCTTCGTTAGTAGGATTGACAAGCTTTGTTTTAGGGGCCTTGAATTTTACCTAAAGCGCGATGATTTGCTGAGCGAATTTGGCGGCAAGGCCAGAAAACTGAGCTTTCACCTAGCCCAAAACTATCCCCAAAATCAGCACTTCGTAAGCTACGGAGGACTGCAAAGCAATGCCCTAGCGGCTTTGAGTCTTTTTAGCAAAAAGCGAAATTTCAGGCTTTCTTACGCCTTTGAACGATCCAGCACTTTTTTGGAAAAAAACCCTCGCGGAAACTACGCCCTAGCCCTTGCAAACGGGACGAAATTTATCAAAAAGCCCCAAAATTTCCCCTCGCTCCAAGATTTCGCCCTCAGTTTGTGTGCCAAAGGAGACATCCTCATCCCCCAGGGCCTAGCCACGCAAGATGCGGCGCAGGGCTACCAAGAGCTCACCCGAGAGCTTGAGGATCAAAGCAGGGCAATGGGCGTGGACTTTGATATTTTCTTACCCTCAGGCACGGGCACAGCGGCCGCCTTTTTGGCCAAATACAGCAAATTTAGGGTTTTCACCTGCGCTTGCATCGGAGGAAGTGCCTATTTGCGGGCTCAAATTTCAAGCCTTGAGCCAGATTATGACTTTTCCAATCTTCACATCCTAGAGCCGCCCAAAAAATACCACTTCGCCAAACCCTACGCGGAATTTTACGCCCTTTATGAGGCCATCAGACGAGAATGCCGCGTGGAATTTGACCTGCTTTATGACATGCCGGGCCTTAGGACCCTGCTGCATCACAGGGCGAAATTGGGGCGGATTTTATACCTGCATCAGGGCGGACTGAGCGGAAATGAAACGATGCTCGAGCGATATTTGGCCCATAACTTGTAATAAAATGTATGAAAGTGATGATTTCTGCAATTTTAATACAAAACAATATGCACTTTTTGTGAACCATGCACTCCAAAAACAGGGATGAGCTCTATGTCTGCGGTGCGCGAGGGTCCGGCGATGAAGAGGATATTGCTCGGTAAAATTTCGTTTTCTTTTTTCACCAAATTTAAAGCCTCGGCCAAAGAAGCGACAACATTTTCTTTTTGCAGTAAAACAATGCAAAGCTTGGGTGCTAGAGAGAGCATTCTAGGCTGAGCCGGACTTGAAAGCACCAAAGCCACCCCGTGAGAGCTGACCCCGCACCTTGCCCTAATGATGGAAAAATCGCTATGAAAAACCTCCCGCCTCAAAGCTTCAATTTCTTGATCGAAGCAAATTTTTTTGCCAGCCCTAATTTTTTCCATATCCAAGTTTAAATTCGCCGGATAAATCAAACTCTCATAGCCGTAATTTTCCGCGATGGCGTTGATTTTCTCCTCCAAATCCTCCGCCGCACTCTCCTCGACCATGTATTTATTGTCGCTCATTTTTTGTTTCATCTCGCCCAAAATTTCACCCCTTGAAGCGATATGCCCCACAGGATCGATGCTCTCAAGGCGTGAAAATTTCTTATCCTCATAGGCATCATTCAGTCTGGCAAAAATTTCCTCCCTACTCCTGGCCGAAATAAGCTCCACCTCACTCATAGCTCACTCCTTGTATTTTTTGCACCTCTTCATAAAGGTTGAATTTAAGCTGCGGCAGCTCTTTGAAGGTCCGCCATTTTTTAACGACGGGCAAAACACCGCCAAAATTCTGCACAAAATAGTTCAAATAATGCACCTTTGACAAAGAAAAACGCCATCGATCGCCGTTCGTGGCTAAATTTTTAAAGCCCCTCATCGCGAAGGCTTCCATCTTGCTAGGATGCAAGGCGTCTGCTCCTAGCGGAGGATTTTCCCCCTGTCCCACCTTATCACAACGCAGCTTTCGTATCAGATCGGCTAGCGGAATTTTCACCGGACAAACCTCCGAGCAGCGCCCACAAAGCGAGCAAAGGCTCAAAATATCCCCCGTTTTATCGATGCCAAATAAATTCGGGCTGATCACCTCACCAATGGGGCCAGGGTAAGTGGTCTGGTAGCTATGACCGCCGATTTTATCATACACGGGACAGAAATTCATACAGGCGCCGCACCGGATGCAGCGCAAAGCCTCGTAATAGTCCTTATGCGCGAGCATATCACTCCTGTGATGGTCAAACAAAATGACATGCACCTCCTTAGGCCCGTCCAAGTCCCCATTTTTGCGCGGCCCTGTGATGATATTGTTGTAAGTGGGGATGAACTGCCCCGTGGCCGAAGGGGTGAGCAAATGCACCATGGTCGCTGCGTCTTCAAAGCTCTCCAAAACCTTCTCGATCCCGCAAAGTGCGATGTGTATGTCGGGGGCTGTGGTGCACATCCTGCCGTTGCCTTCGTTTTCAATGAGCCAAATCGCCCCCTCCCTTGACATCGCAAAATTCACGCCCGTCAGTCCCAGCTCCAGGCCCTCAAATTCATCGCGCAAATATTTTCTGGCGATGGCGTTGAGCTTTTCAGGCTCACTCTCAAGCTCTGAGCCCAGCTTTTCTTTGAAAATTTCACCGATTTCATAGCGATTACGATGGATAGCTGGCACGACAATATGCACCGGAGTCTGGCCATCAAGCTGCAAAATCAACTCACCCAAATCCGTCTCAATCGCCCTTAGGCCCTTCTTTTCCAGATAGTGATTGAGCCCTATTTCCTCACTCGCCATGGATTTGCCCTTGAGAATTTTTCGGATATTCTTCTGTCGCATCAGCTCGTAAATGATCGCACAGGCATCCTCATCGCTACTGGCCCAATGCACCTTCATCCCGTTTTTCGTGGCGTTTTTTTCAAATTCCAAAAGCCTTTCTTTAAGGCTCATCAGGGCGTTATTTTTCGCCTGCTCGGCCTTGGTCCTCAAGCCTTGCCAATCCTCAAATTTCTCATCGATAACCTTGAGGCGATTTTTTTGCAGGGTGTGCATGGCCTTGGTTAAATTTTCACGCATTTGCTTGTCTTTGAGCTTGCTTCGGATGATTTGCTCGTGCGGGAATTTTTGCTCGACACTCATAAGCGCCCTCCTTCAAGTCTTTTGAGTAAAAAATCATACAAATGAAGCCCCTTCACATCAAGCCCCATTTTTCGCATCGTGCCGTCTATGTTCAAAAGACAGCCCCCATCCGCGCTGATGAGGTATTTCACACCTGTATTTTGTATGTCCTGAATCTTCGCCCTTGCCATGGCGTCTGAAATTTCGGGCTCTTTCACAGAAAAGGTCCCTCCAAAGCCGCAGCACTCCTCCTCATACTCAAGCTCCACCAGCTCCACATTTTTAAGCCTTTTGATGAGGTTTTTGCTCGAAGTTATGCTTTTTTGCACCCTCAAGGCGTGGCAGTTGGAGTGCCAAGTAACCCTCACAGGCTCACCCCTGTCCTCGTAATCCACCTTCAAAACCTCATCCAAAAACTGCGAAAGCTCCGTCACCCTAGCGCTAAACTCCCTCACCCTTTCAAATTCGGGCGAGTCCTTAAAAAGCTCCAAATAATCATGGCTCATCATCCCCGCACAAGAGCCGCTTGGGACGATGATGGGGTAGGGTTTGTCGAATAAATTCACATTGTAGAGGGCGACCTCTTTGCTTTCCTTAAAATAGCCTGAGTTGAAGGAGGGCTGGGCGCAACAGGTTTGATCTTTTTTAAAAATCACCTCCACGCCCTCACGGCGTAGAAGTTTGATGGCGTTTAAAACCATCTCCTGCATCGCGGCTGTGCCCAAGCAAGTGGCGTAAAAATATGCTTTGTCCATATTCTGGCCTCTTCACTTCGCAACCACATCCGGGATGATGCCGGGTAGGAAAAATGCGATGATGCAGGTCCAAATTCCAATCAAAATGATGAAGGATACCGAGTACTTGAAGGTGAATTTAAACAAATCCGACTCCCGTCCCACAAGCCCCACCGCCGCGCAGGCTATGGCGATGCTTTGTGGGCTTATCATCTTACCGACCACGCCGCCGACTGAATTTGCGGCTAAAAATAGGGCTTCCTTCATTTCAAGGGCGTTGGCACTGACCTGCTGCAGTGTCCCAAAAAGGAGATTGGAGCTGGTATCAGAGCCCGTTAAAAAGACCCCTATCCAGCCTATGACTGGGCTAAAGAACGCAAAGGCGCTCCCCGTGGTGGCAAAGGCGGTGCCCAAAGTCGCGCTCATGCCTGAATTTTTCGCCACGAAGGCGAAGGCCACAACCAAACCTATGGTGATGCAGGGCATGGCCATTTCTTTGAGGGTGTCGCCCAGAGCGTCCTCTACGACATTGGACTTGATGCGTAGAAAAAGTATGGTCAAAAGCGCCGCTACCAAAATCGCCGTCCCCGCCTGCAAGGCGATGAGGTTGATGTCCAAACTCAGCCCGATGGTTTTGCCCGCTTTGTCGATGATGGAGCCTTCGATATTGTTGAAGCTTAAGGCTACCTTAGTGTAATCAAACAGGGCACCCTTCGCAAAGAGCGCCTTGAACCAAGGCTGAGTCCAAATGATGACGCAGACGATGAGGAGGATGAAGGGTAGCCAAGCCTTAAACACCCTGCCAAATTCAAGCTGAGTGTGCGATGAGAAGTCCTTCAAGTCGTCAAAGCGAAAGATATTGGCGGGCTTCCAAAATTTCAAAAATACCGTGGTGCAGGTCAGGGAAACCACCGCCGATACGATGTCTGGCAACTCAGCGCCAAGGTAGTTTGAGCTCAAAAACTGCGTGGCCGTGAAGCTCACAGAGGCAACCAAAACCGCCGGGAAGGTCTCCCTCACGCCCTTGATGCCGTCCATCAAAAATATCAAGAAAAAAGGTATGGTGAGGCTCAGTGGCACGAGCATGCGCCCCACCATGGCGGACACCTCATACTGCTCGACCTGGACCAAATTGGACATCGCGATGATGGGAATTCCCACGGCGCCAAAGGCTACGGGGGCGGTGTTTGCGATGAGGCAGAGCCCCGCAGCGTGAAGTGGGCGTAGTCCAAGCCCCACAAGCAGCGCCGCCGTAATCGCCACCGGCCCACCAAAGCCAATCGCTCCCTCCAAAAATGAGCCGAAGCAAAAGCCGATCAAAATCACCTGAATTCTATGGTCTGGCGTGATGGTCATCACGCTTTCTTTAATCACCTCAAAAGAGCCTGACTTGATGGAAAGCTTGTAGAGGAAGATCGCTGCGATGATGATCCACGCGATGGGCCACATTCCCTGCGCGAAGCCCTGCACAAAGGATGCCCCCACCAAAGAAAAGGGCATACCGTAGGCGTAAAAGGCTATCAGGCTCGCCACGATGACGGTTATAAAGCCTGCCTGATAGCCCTTGAGCTTAAAAGTGAGCAAGCACATCAAAAAACACAGGATGGGCAAAAACGCCACCAAAGCGCTAATCCAGATGCTCCCAAACGGGTCTATGAGCTGCTGATACATCGAAAATCTCCTTAAAAAATTTGTTAAAATTTGCGTTAATGATTGTAAAAATTTATCATTAAATGGGACAAATTTTTACAATTTGTAAAGGTGATTATTTTAGCATTTGAGTAAAATGGTAACAAGTTCTTGGCTATTGTTTATTGCGTTTGAATTTCAAAAACAAGGCTTGAAATTTTTATAAATCATTGACGAGAAAGAAAATTTTTTGGCTAAAATCAGGGCTTGATTTTCGCTATTGAGGGCCATTTGATGAGCTTAAACATCGTAAGAAAAGATTTAGAAAACTTCGCTAAGATACCCGACCTTAAGAACCCCGTTACCTTTTTTGGTTCGGCTAGGTTGGAGTCTGATAATTTCTACTACCAGCAGGCTAAAATTCTCGCTAAAAGATGCGTGGAAGAGGGCTTTTGCGTGATCAGCGGCGGGGGCGGGGGCATTATGAGAGCGGCTAATGAGGGCGCTTGCGGTTCAGGTGGGGATTTTATCCATTCTGTGGGCTTGAATATCCTGCTCCCTTACGAGCAAAAGCTCAATGAATTTGTAGAGTACGGCATCACTTTTGAGAGCTTAGCCATTCGCAAAATGGCTCTTATTGAAAAGAGTCTTGCTTTTGTGATTTTCCCGGGCGGCTTTGGGACCTTGGACGAGTTGCTAGAAATTTTAACCCTCAAGCAACTCGCCTTTAAAAAAGACATCCCAATTCTACTTTATGGAGAGGATTTTTGGCAGGGGTTTGACGCCTTCATCAAAAATTCCTTGCTGCGACACGAGGTCATTTCCAAGGGCGATGAGCTAAAGTATCAAATCACTGATGATTTAGAATTGATGATGAAAATTTTGAAAGGACAATGATGAAAATTTTGGTCGCGATGAGCGGGGGGGTTGATAGCACCGTAACCGCCTACAAGCTCAAAAACGCAGGACACGAGGTCATAGGCTGCTACATGAAGCTGCACGGAAAGCCAGGCTATCACGAAGCAAACATCGCCAAAGTGGAGAAAGTGGCGCATTTTTTGCAGATTCCTTATCACATCTTGGACTTGCAGGAGGAGTTCAAGGCTAGGGTCTATATGCCCTTTGTCGATACCTATAAAGAGGGCAAAACGCCCAATCCCTGCGCCCTGTGCAATCGCTTCATCAAGCTGGGTAAGCTTTTAGAATTTGCCAAAAGCTTGGGCTGTGAAAAGCTAGCCACCGGGCACTATGCGAGGCTTGAGGACGGCTGCATCAAAACCGCCCTGGATGAGAGCAAGGATCAGAGTTATTTTTTAGCCAGTGCCGAAAAAGAAGCCTTGCAATACCTCATTTTCCCGCTAGGTGAGATGAAAAAAGAGGACGTTAAAGCCTTTGCGGCAAGCATTGAGCCGCTAAAATCCTTCGCCACACAAAAAGAAAGCAGTGAAATTTGCTTTGTGGAGGATACCTATGTGCAAGTTTTGGAGCAGTTCATGGACACCAAGCGCAGCGGCGAGGTGCTTGATAGCAGCGGCAGAGTGGTCGGCCGGCACGAGGGTTACATGCATTACACCATAGGCAAGAGGCGAGGCTTTGAGGTCAGAGGGGCGCACGAGCCGCATTTTGTGCTGAAAATCAAGCCCGAGCAAAATCAAATCGTAGTCGGCACGAAGGAGGAGCTGAAAGTGAGCGAATTTTCACTCAAAAATATCAACCTCTTCATCGATGCTAGCGATCTAGACTGCGAGGTTAAAATCCGCTACCGCTCCAAATCCACCCCCTGCAGAGTGCAAATCGATCAAAATGGCGCGGCAAAAATCCACCTTGGCGAGCCCGTCTATGGCCTAGCCAGCGGGCAAATGGCGGTTTTTTACGACAGGGACAGGGTCATCGCTAGCGGGTTTATCGATTGATCCCCAGCGCTTCAATTCCCCTTCGCTCCTCCCACAAGTCTCCTCCCCATTCAAACCCCTGCCTTGCACTCCACCGCCTCCAGCGTCCTGCAGCCTCGCACTCCGTCCAGCCCCCCAGCCGCTTGAAATTTTACTCCTCTCCGGCCACAGAGTCAGCAAGATCCCCATCGGCCACAACTCTCACGCAGCCTCATTCAAACCAGCCATCGTTTTGGTAGAATTTCGTCCGCTCAGCCAAATTCTACCCGTCGCCATGCCAGCCAATTTTCGCGGCCTGAAAATACCCCCGCACCGCCCCTTCACCCGCCCGCAGC
>NZ_JAUMZG010000036.1 GCF_030528245.1 Campylobacter sp. | reverse complement strand
CACTCACATAGGCACTCACATCCGCGATAGCCACAAAAAGCTCGCTCTTCTTCGCATCGTAATAAATCGCATCGTCAAAGTCCTTCGCATCGATGGGATCGATGGTGCAAAAGCTAAGATGGCGCAAATCCACCCGCTGCGCATACATCGCCGCATCCACGCTGTCGCCAAAAGCTCTGGCTTCATCGAGGCAAGACTCGGAAAAAACGGCATTTTTGTTAAAAAGTGCGAGGGAAATTTTCTCATCCACGCCCTCATCGTCAATATGTCCCAAAACCTCAACGATGGCATTGTTTGCATTTTCTATCTTCAAAATCGTCCCCAGTGGGAGGGCTTTTAAGGATTTTTGCGAGGCCTCAAGGGCTAGGCTGAGTCCCGTTTTGATGTGCATCCCAAGCACGGCTTGGCCGTATTTTTTCGTAATGACAAGGGAGGTTTCGTGGGCTCTTTTTAGCACTAAAACCACCTTCGCACGCCCACGCCCACGCCGCAGGGGCAAAAGCTTGGCAGCTACGAGGTCCTTGTAGTTTGCCCCGGCTAAATTTTTATTTTCTATCAACAAATCTTTTTTGTAGCTCCCATCCCAGCAGCGCAAAAAGCCCGTGCCCTTGCTTGAAATGTCAAGCTCACCGAAGATGAAATTATTATTGAGATAAAATTTATTTTTATGCTCTTTCACCACGCCATTTTTCAAAAGCTCACGCAGAATTTGCTTGTCTTCGCCACTAAGTTTTTGAGAGTCAAGACCGTAAGATAGGCTTTTTAAGAATTTTATCACAACCCCAACTTCATCGCAAAAATTTGCATTATGCTTCCATATTTTTTATAAAAACTCTATAAAATCCCAACAAGTTTTTGTTATAATCCCGCTTCGTTATTAAAATTTCAAGGAAAATCAATGGCTGTTGTCGTGTATTATGATAAGGATTGCGATTTGAGTTTGATCCGCTCCAAAAAGGTCGCCATCATAGGCTTTGGTTCGCAAGGACACGCCCACGCTATGAATCTAAGGGATAGCGGCGTGGAGGTTTTTATCGGCCTGAAAGAGGGCGGCACCAGCTGGGAGAAGGCCCTGAAAGCAGATTTTGAGGTCCTAAGCGTGAGCAAGGCCACGCAAAAAGCCGATGTGATCATGATTCTAGCTCCCGATGAGCTTCAGGCTGAAATTTATGAAAATCAAATCAAGCCCAATTTAAGCGAAGGAAAGTCTCTAGCCTTCGCTCACGGCTTTAACATCCACTACGGGCAAATCATCGCTCCAGAGGGCGTGGATGTGATAATGATAGCTCCAAAGGCGCCAGGTCATACCGTGCGTAATGAATTCGCCACAGGAGGCGGCACGCCTTGTCTCATCGCCGTGCATCAGGATGCTAGCAAAAACGCACAAAATTTAGCCCTCTCCTACGCAAGCGCCATAGGTGGCGGCAGGGTGGGCATCATCAAAACCACCTTCAAGGCAGAGACCGAAACCGACCTTTTTGGCGAGCAAGCCGTGCTCTGCGGGGGGCTTACGGCCCTCATACAGGCTGGCTTTGAGACCCTAGTTGAGGCGGGCTATGAGCCAGAAATGGCCTATTTTGAGTGTCTCCACGAGACCAAGCTTATTGTGGATTTGATCTATCAAGGTGGCATAGCCGACATGCGTTATTCCATCTCCAACACCGCAGAATACGGCGACTACATCACAGGCCCAAAGATCATCACCCCCCACACCAAAAAGGCGATGAAGCGGGTCTTAAAGGATATACAAGAGGGCGTTTTTGCGAGGGATTTCATTTTAGAAAAAAAGGCAGGCTTTGCTAAAATGTATGCCAAGCGAGCCTTGACTGAGGAGTCTTTGATAGAAAAAACAGGACGCAAACTGCGCGCCATGATGCCGTGGATTGGCAGTAAAAAACTCATCGATAAAGATAAGAATTAAGCTTGCCTGAGGAGAAAATTACCCAAATTCAGCGATATTTGATCATCGCTGTGCTTTTTTTGCTTTGCATCGTTTTGCTTTTGTTGATTTTGGGGCGCGATGACACCGGGAAAATCCCGCAACAAAAGGCAGAATTCACGCCCCATCCCCCCCCAGTGGAGCGGCCTTTTTTTGATAATCAGGACGCGGTTTTTAAGGAATTTGTCGAGGATTTGAACGCGACCAAAGAATCCATGCTTTCGAAAATCGAGCAAAACACTACTGCGCAGGGTTTTGATGCCAATTTGAGCCAGCAAGAGAATTTTGAGCAAAATGTCAGCGAGGAACGATCTTTTGGGCACAGCCAAATTCCGCCCGAGGTGGCCCCAAAAACAACCCCAGTCCCCTCAAATCAAGGCGCGAAGCTTGCTATTATTATCGATGATATGATGAGCAAAGAGCAGGTGAAAAAACTCAAAAGCTTGAATTTAAAACTCAACCCTTCCTTTTTCCCACCCTACAAAAATCACGATGACACTCCAAAACTCGCAGCAGAATTTGACTTTTATATGGTGCATCTGCCCCTAGAAGCCATAGCCTTCAATCACAAATTGCCCTTTTTAAAGGCGAGCGATAGCGCAGAAAAAATCGAAGAAAGCATCCGCCGCATCAAGCAAGATTTCAAAGGCTTAAGATACATCAACAATCACACGGGAAGCCTATTTACCAGTGATGAGAGGGCGATGAGGAAGCTTTTTGTGGCGCTGAAAAAATACGATTTACTTTTTGTGGATTCTCGCACCATAGGCGCCTCAAAGGCTTTAAAAATGGCGCAAGAATTTGGACAAAGCTATATCAAAAGGGACATATTCTTAGACAATGAAGAGGATGTTGATTACACTAAAAATCAACTCAAAAATGTCGTAGAGCTTGCAAAAAAAAGGGGCTTTGCCATCGCCATAGGCCATCCTAAAAAAACGACATTCAAGGCCTTGGAGGAAAGCAGGGACTTACTCAAAAGCGTTGAACTTGTCTATTTGAGTGAAATTTATGGCGAGTAGGCTTTTGGACGAGGGGGCGCTGGGTCTTTTCAGCGGGGCAAAAAATCCGCCAAAAAAATTGTATTATCGTGGAAATTTGGAGCTTTTGAAGCGCAGAAAAATCGCCATCATCGGCTCCAGAAAGATGAATATCTACACGAAAAACTGCGTTTTGGAGCTTGCCCACGTGCTCAAAAATGCAGGAGTCTGCGTGGTAAGCGGCGGGGCCCTGGGGGTGGACATCACCGCTGCAAAGGGCTCCATGCCCTGCACCATAGGGATTTTTGCCAACGGACTTGGCCAAATTTACCCCAAAAATAACGAAGCCATCATCAGAGAGCTTTATCAAAAAGCCCTCGTTTTGAGTGAAAATGAGGATGCTTACATGCCTCATGGCTATGATTTTTTACTAAGAAATCGCCTCATCATCGCCCTTAGCGAATGCGTCATCATCGCTCAGGCTCATTTGCAAAGCGGCTCTATGCAGAGTGCGAGGCTGGCTAGAATGATGAAAAAGCCGATCTTTGTCCTCCCGCACAGGCTGGGTGAGAGTGAGGGGACGAATTGGCTTTTGAAAGAAAAAAGGGCGGAGTTGATTACGGACTTTAGGGAATTTGCCGCTAAATTTGGAGAGCCTAAAGAAGAGACGAGGGACGATTTTTTAGAATTTTGCAAAAAGGGGGCAGGCTTGGAGGAGGCTTTGAAAATTTTTGGCTCAAGGGTTTATGAGTATGAGCTTGAGGGGAAAATCGCCATTGAGGGGCTTTTTATAAGGCTTTTGCGATGAGGACCCTGGCGCTTGATGTAGGCCTAAAACGCATAGGGGTCGCCCTGTGCCTTGAGGATCAAATCGCCCTCCCTTTGGCCCCCATCCTGCGTAAAAATCGCCATCAGGCCGCAGATGAAATCCGCTCTCTCATCAAACTGCATCAAATAAAACGGCTCATCGTAGGACTGCCTAAGGGTGGGAGTTCTGAGGAGGAAATGACGCGTAGAATTGGGCATTTTGTGAATTTGCTCGAATTTGATGGGGAGCTTTGCTTTGTCGATGAGGGCTTTACAAGCAAGGAGGCGCAGACTTTGCGGACGCAAAAGAGAGGCAAAAGGGACGGCAAAGTGGACTCTCTTGCCGCGTTTTTGATGCTTAGGGATTATTTTGCTCTCTAAATTCCTTGAAATTTATAGCCCAGAAGAGCTAGAAAGCATCCAAAAAAGCTTTGAGGGGCCGAAAAATATCTGCGTTTTCATCAATAAAATAAAATATAGCGTGGAGGAATTTTGCAGCGATTTTGCGGCGCTTGGCCCTCAAAAAATGGATGATTTTTGCTACCTTTTCAAGGCTGAGCATAGGGCTAAACTCAGCCATTCTAGAGCCTTTGGCGAGGGGAAAATTTACCTGCAAAATTATGCTTCTTATCTTTGTGCGAAAAATTTAGGCGCCTGTAAAAATCAAAGCGTTTTGGATCTGTGTGCGGC
The DNA here is from genome assembly GCF_030528245.1 of Campylobacter sp. GTDB lineage: Bacteria > Campylobacterota > Campylobacteria > Campylobacterales > Campylobacteraceae > Campylobacter_D. The sequence goes on along the minus strand of NZ_JAUMZG010000036.1, from coordinate 9,424 downwards.
GCCGGGCGGTAAGAGCATCAATTTGGCAAATTTCATGCAAAATGAGGGCTATTTGGCCTGCGTTGAGGCGCATAAAACTCGCTTTTTTACCCTGCAAAAAAATCTCAAAAATTACGGCGTTAGGGCGAGAATTTTTCTAAAAGATGCGAGAAGCATAGGCGCATTGTGTCCCTTGAAATTTGATAAAATACTTTTGGATGCGCCCTGCTCCACACTAGCTAAAATAGGTATTTGCACGCAAAAATCACAAAAAGAAATCCGCCGACTTTCCACCTTGCAAAAAGGACTTTTGAATTCCGCGCTTAAGGCTTTAAAACAGGGCGGAGAGTTGATATACAGCACCTGCACCTTCACGCGTGAGGAAAATGAGGGGGTTTTGGAAAATGCTCTCGGGGGCAATGTGGGATTTGAATTATTGGAGCTTGATGTGAGTGGGGTCGCGACAAAGGATGCGCAAAGCGAAAAATACCCGCAACTTTGCAGGGCCAAAAGGATACTGCCGTGCCTTGATTATGATGGTTTTTTCATCGCCAAATTGCGCAGAATTTAATTCTCACAAACATCAAGAAATTTCTATTTAGCATGAATTTCTTTTTAAGATTTTAGGCATGGATCTCACGCGATTTAAATTTTCAATGCAACAATTTTCGCCCATTCGACTCAAAAAAATTTAGCCCCAGGATATTAAAAATCAAGTTTTAATATCCAGAGCAGATTGAAATTATGTCGATTTTTGAGACGTTTTGCATCCTTTAACGGCAAAAAACACTATATAAATGTAGCACAACAGCGGAACAACATAAGACAAGAGCAGATTGCTATAATCAGCCACCAAGCCTTGCACGGGCGGGACTAGAGCACCCCCTACTATCGCCATACAAATGAGACCAGAGGCCTGGCTTGTAAATTTGCCAACATCCTTAGTGGCCAATGAAAATATAGTCGGGAACATTATGGAGTTGAAAAGCCCGATGAGGATGAGAGCCACCATAGCCACTTTGCCGCCGCTGATCACAGCTAGGACAATCAAAGCTATGCTCATAAAGGCGTTGAAGGCTAGGCATTTGTTGGGCGCAATTTTACGCATAATGGCACTTCCCAAAAATCTACCCACCATGGCCCCGCCCCAGTATAGAGCGATGTATTGACCGCCTGAAATTTCATCAATGCCAGCAAATTCCTTCATGGTTAAGATGAGAAAAGAGCCTATGGCCACCTCGGCGCCCACATAGAAAAATATAGCCCCCGCGCCCAAAACAAGATGAGGGTATTCGAACATACTCACCTTGCCATCTTGGATTTTCTCGCTCACATCCTCGGCCGTTTTTCTCACATCGGGCAACTTCAAAAGATACACTACCACAGCTAAAAGGATCAAAACTCCTGCTATGACCAGATAGGGTATTTGCACGGATTGGGCTTCTTGAGCCTTGCTCGCATATTCTGCCGTGCCTGAAAGGATGAAGGCTGTCCCAAATAAGGGCCCCAGTGTGGTGCCGAGTGAATTGAAGGCCTGCACGAGGGTTAGGGAGCTCGCTTCCTTGCCCGGTGAAAGGAGGGTTACGAAGGGATTTCCGGCCGTTTGGAGTAAAACGACCCCACTGGCTAAAACAAACAAGGCTCCTAAGAAAATAGGGTAGGAAGCCGTTGAGGCGGCAGGATAAAACAGCACGCAGCCAAAGGCAGTCAAAATGAAGCCCAAAATAACCCCTGCGGGATAGCCTATTTTTGAAATCACCTTGCCAAAAAAGCCTCCCGTGATGAAATATGCTCCGAAAAAGCAAAATTGTATCAAAGCGGCTTCAAAATAATTCAAATCGAAGATAACCTTCAAATGGGGTATTAAAATATCATTCAATACCGTAATGAAACCCATAGCGAAAAACAAAGCCGTCAGGGTCGCTAGGGCAAATGAGTTGGATCTTGTTTGCATTTTTTCTCCTTTTTAATTGATTGTGAAATTGCGTTAAGTTTAGTTTTTATAACCTCCTTTTTTAGAATGCGACTAAGGCGCATTAAAATTTTTATAAATTCGTATCAGTTGCTCGGTTGAGCTGTCGTGTTTGCAAGAATTTTTTTCCCCGCAAAGCTGCGATAAGATGTTCCCGGCCAACTCTTTGCCAAGCTCCACACCCCATTGATCGAAGCTATTGATGTCCCAAATGGCGCCTTGAACGAAAATTTTATGCTCATAAAGGGCGATCAAAGATCCCAAGCTCTTGGGACAAATATGATCAAGCAAGAGCACATTGCTGGGGCGATTGCCCGAAAAAACTCGGTGCGGGGCTAATTTTCCCGCCTCCTCATCGCTCATACCGCCTCGAATCATCCGCGCATAGACCTCCTCATGAGTTCTGCCCTTCATGAAGGCCTCGGCTTGGGCAAAAAGATTGCTGAGTAAAATTTCGTGGTGTCCGGGCAAATTTCCTTTTTTACTCAAAGAGGCTATCAAATCGATGGGAATCAAATGCGTCCCCTGATGCAAAAGCTGAAAAAAAGCATGCTGGGCATTGATGCCCATATCCCCCCAGATGATAGGCCCCGTGTCGTAATCGACCCTAGCGCCGTTTTTGCGCACGGATTTGCCATTGCTTTCCATATCAAGCTGCTGGATGAATTTGGGAAAATATCTCAGGCACTGGTCATAAGGGGCGATCAAATGACTGTGTGCACCGAAAAAATTGATATACCAAATTCCAAGCAGGGCTAAAATCACGGGCATATTATTTTGAAAATCAGCATTTTTAAAATGCTCATCCATCTCAAAGGCACCTTTGAGCAAATTTTTGAAATTTTCCTTGCCCAAATAAATCATGATGGATAGCCCAATGGCCGACCAAAGGCTGTATCTGCCCCCCACCCAATTCCAAAATTCAAACATATTATTTTCGTTGATGCCAAAGCTTTTCACGGCTTCTTTGTTGGTAGAAACGGCGACAAAATGCTTCGCGATGAATTTCTCATCCAAGGCGTGGTCTAAAAACCATTTCCTAGCTGTGAGGGCGTTTGTTAGGGTTTCTTGAGTGGAGAAGGTCTTAGAGGCCACTATGAAAAGGGTGGTCTCAGGATGCACTCGCTTTAGGACATCTTGAATTTGAAAGCTATCCACATTAGAAACGAAATACATATTAAGGCGTGGATGGCCGTAGTGCTTTAGCGCCTTGCACACTAGCAAGGCCCCCAAATCCGAGCCTCCTATGCCTATATTCACGACATCGCTGATGATCTGATGCGTGTAGCCCAGCCATTCACCCCGACGCAGAGTGTCGCTGAATTCACCCATGCGCTCTAGCACTTCACGCACATCCTTGCTGATATTTTGCCCATCGAGCTTGAATTCTTTTAAATTTTGCTCCCTCAATGCCGTATGCAGGGCGGCTCTATTTTCGGTGGTGTTGATCTTTTCTCCCTCGAACATGGCTTTGATTTTATTTTTCAAATCACATTCCTCAGCCAAATCGATCAAAAGCTCCAAACTCCTGTCGTTGATGCGATTTTTAGAATAATCAAGCCTTATATTGCCCTGCTTTAAAAAATAACGTCTAGCGCGGTCCGCATCCTGCTCGAACATATCCTTCATGTGTAAGGATTTGATTTCGTCAAAATGCTGTTTTAGGGCCTTGAAAGCATTAAGCTTTTTGAGACTTTTCATTTTGATGGTCTTTGTTTAAAAAATTTTCTAAGGCTACGGCTATGCCCGTGATGCCGGGGTATTTTGCCAAAACCACATAGACAGGAATGGCCGCCAAATAAGCATCAAAGCGACCCTTGTTTTCAAAACGCGCCCTGAAGGGAGAATTTTTAAAATAATCAATAAATCTAGGAATGATCCCGCCACAAAGATACACCCCGCCCCTAGCCCCCAAAGTGAGGGCCAAATCCGCAGAAACCGTGCCCAGCATCGCGCAAAATATATCCAAAGTCAGACGACATAGGGGCGACTTTCCGCTTAGGGCGTGCTCACTGATGAGAGTGGGGGTCATTTTGGCGCCCTTGATGCCCTCCCTATTGGCTAGGGCTTCGTAGATGAGAACGAGTCCGGCTCCGCTCAAAAAACGCTCGGCAGAGACATGCCCGAATTTTTTTCTCGCATACTGCCAAATCATCACCTCAGTATCGTCAAAGGGCGAAAAGCTCACATGCCCGCCCTCGCCAGAAAGCGCCATGCATGATTCATTATGACAGGGTATGAGACCACTCACGCCAAGCCCTGTCCCGGGGCCTATGACGGCTTTGGGGGCGTTAAGATCGCAGGTCTTGCCTCCAACCTGCATCAATTCCTCTTCTTTGATTTTAGAAATGGCATAGGCCTGCGCGGTGAAATCATTGATGAGTAGCAGAATTTCCAAATTCAAAGCCTGTCTGGTTGTTTCGATGGAAAAGGCCCAGTGGTGGTTGGTCATCTGCACCCAATCGCCCATTACGGGATTAGCGATGGCAAAGGCCGCCAGCTTGACGGTAGGATTGTTCACCTTACTGAGATAGGTTTTAATGGCATCCACAACGGTGTTATAGTCATTACAAGCTAGGACTTCCACATTTTGAATTTCATCCTCGCCAACCTGCAGGGCAAAACGAGCATTTGTGCCGCCAATATCTGCCAAAAGCCTTGGGTAAGATTTTTTAATCGTGGAAGTAGACATCGCATGGGACCTTTCTTGAGTGGAGTATGTAGGAGACGGGATGGGTTGGTTGGACATTTTTAATTACTTTTTGAAACACTTTAGCCTTATCCTCCCCGCCGATGAGTAGGAATAATTTTTTGCATTTTTCCAAAGCGCTTAGGGACAAGGAAAGTCTTTTGTGGGGGGCATTTTTAGGGCTAATCGCTACGATGTTTTCTTGAGTGCGAAGGGCGTGGTCAAATTCTTTAGCGTCTGAAAATAGGGAGGCTGTGTGGCCATCAAGACCCATGCCAAGCACGGCAAAATCGGGCTGGATGAAATTCGCATTCGCATTTTTTAGCAAAAATTCCAAATCGTCATTGGCCTCTTCAAGTAGGGGGATGAAACGCGCGGCTTGGGCTGAATTTTGTAAAAAATATTTTTGAATGAATGCGGCATTGCTATCCTCGTGCTCCACATCCACCACTCTTTCATCGACCAAATTGATGACACACTTGTGCCACTGGCATTCTTGTTCGCTTAAAAGCTGCAAAAAATCCCTAGGCGAACGGCCACCCGATAGGGCTAAAACGACCTTATTTTTGAGGGCTAAAAGCTCTTTGATCTGCGTTAAAAGTGCTGAAGTTAAGGCTTTGTTGCATAATTCTTGTGTGGCAAAACTATACAATGCAAACGACACTTTCAGTCCTTGTTTTTGTTTTTAGTATAACAACAGCGTGAAAAATTTGGTCAGAAAATCGTTAAAAATTGAAAATAATGTTTCAAATTTACTCAAACCACTCACGCCCATCTTTTTGTATGAGCAAAAAGGCCTCCTTGGGTCCAAAACTCCCCGCTTTGTAGTGGTATAGTGGCGTTTCGGGGCGATTGAAATATTCTAAAATTTTATCCGCCCAAATCCAAGCCATTTCAAGCTCATCTTTATGATTGAAAGAAGTAGCATCGGCCCTTATAGCATCTAAAATAAGGCTTTCGTAAGGTTTCATATGCGCCTCTTCTTGCGTGAATTTTAATGCCTGCTCGACGTGATCGGTATAGCCTTCATTATTTTTCACGGCGATTTTTAAGCAAAGCTCGTTTTTGGGTTGCAAATTTATGATGAGTTTGTTAGTGTAAGGTGTGTCGTTTTGAAACACTACCACAATTTGCACATAAGCATCAGCCATCCTCTTGCCCGTCCTGACATAAAAAGGCACCCCCAGCCAATCCTCATCGTCAAATTCCAGCTTAAAGGCCACGAAGCTTTCGGTTTTGCTCTTTGGCGCTATGTTGGATTCGTCAATGTAGGACTTATGCCCCTTATTTTGGGTGTATTGCGCCCTGATGACCTGTTGATCGATGTGGGTTGGGGGCTTGATTTTTTTCAAAATTTCACATTTGGCCCTTCTTATGCTGTCTGCGTTCAGATTGCTGGGAATTTTCATGGCCAGAAGGGATAAAATTTGCAGGATATGATTTTGCACCATGTCCCTTAAAGCGCCCGTTTTATCGTAAAATTCTCCCCTATTTTCCACGCCTAGGGTTTCAAAGGCGGTTACTTGAATGTGATCGATGAAATGTTTGTTCCACAAAGAAGCGAAAATGGGATTATAAGCCCTCAAAATCAAGATATTTTGAACGCTTTGTTTGCCCAAGTAGTGATCAATTCTATAAATTTGCTCCTCTCTGTAATACTTCGCCACTTCGTTGTTGATGTTTTGACAGGATTTTAGATCCATCCCCAAAGGCTTTTCCAGTATGATTCTTGTTTTTGATCGGTTGAGTCCTATGCTCGCTAAATTCTCGCAGACCTTAATGAAAAATTCCGGGGATATGGAAAAATAAATCACTATGTTTTTATTTTTGTCGGCGATTTCTTGCTCTAATGCCTTAAAATCTCCGCTTTCGTTCGTGTTTATGCTCAAATATTTTATTTTTTGGATGAAATTTTGCCACCGCTCATTTTCGCAATTTGTGATGTGAATTTTAGCCTTCTTTTCCAGCTCATCAATGAAATTTTGGGTATCAAAGACACTTCGGCTTGTCGCGATGATCCTTGTATTGATGGGTAAAAAATTTTTCCTAAAGGCCTCATACAAAGAAGGAAAAAGCTTCCGCATGGCCAAATCCCCAGTGGCTCCAAAGAGAACAAAATCCAAATCATCCACGGCAATCTCCTTTCGATCAGGCTCTAGTCTTGACATTTTAAAGATTATGCCCGAATTTGACTTAAAAGCTAATATTTAGTTTTTCATTTATAGAATGATAAGCATCGTTTTCAAGGAAAAATATGGCTACCCAAAAACTTCAAAAAATCACCCAAAACATCGCAGAGCGCTCGAAAAAAACAAGAACGGCCTACCTGGAGCGTCTTTTTGACAGCGGGGCTAAAATTCAAAGGGAGCGTTTGGCTTGTGCGAATTTAGCCCACGCCTATGCTAGCATACCCCAGCACATCAAAGACAGGATCAAGAACAATCAAAACGCCAATTACGCCATAATCTCAGCCTACAACGACATGCTCTCAGCCCATCAGCCCCTTAAAAACTATCCCGACATCATCAAAAAAGAGCTTCTCAGGCATCAGGCCTTCGCCCAATTTGCCGGGGGTACTCCCGCCATGTGCGATGGCATCACTCAGGGCTATGAGGGCATGGAGCTGAGTCTTTTTTCTAGGGATGTGATCGCGATGAGTGTGGCCATAGCCCTTTCGCATAGGGTGTTTGATGGGGTCTTTTACCTCGGCGTGTGCGATAAAATCGTGCCCGGACTTTTGATAGGGGCCTTAAGTTTTGGGCATTTGCCCAGTATTTTTGTGCCCTCAGGCCCCATGACTAGCGGAATTTCAAATGAGGCAAAATCCAAAGCGAGGCAGCTTTTTGCTGAGGGTAAAATTTCTCGCGATGATTTACTGCAAAGCGAAATGCAGTCTTATCACGATGTCGGCACTTGCACCTTTTACGGCACGGCCAATTCCAACCAAATGATGATGGAATTCATGGGACTGCACCTGCCAAATTCCGCCTTCATCAACCCAAACACGCCCCTTAGGGCCAAGCTCGTCGAAGCTGCGGCCACGCACATGGCAAGCACCAAAGTCAAGCCCTTGGGGCAAATCGTCAATGAAAAAAGCATACTCAATGCCATGATAGGCCTGATGGCAACGGGAGGCTCGACAAACCATACCATCCATCTGGTCGCCATAGCGCGTGCGGCGGGGGTTTTGATCGACTGGGATGATTTTGATGCCATTTCAAGCCTCATTCCCCTGCTGGCTCGGGTCTATCCCAACGGCAGGGCGGATGTGAATCAATTTGAGGCCGCAGGGGGCGTGGCCTTTATCATCGGTGAGCTTTTGAAAGAGGGGCTTTTGCATGATGATGTGGATACCATCATGGGAAGGGGTCTGCAAGCCTATACAAAAAATCCCTTTTTGATAGACGGCAGACTCGTTTATAAGGAGGGGGTAGGGACGAGCAAAAATGAGGAAATTTTGAGGGGTATCGACAATCCTTTCAGCGCGGATGGTGGGGTCAAAATTTTAAGCGGCAATATCGGCAGGGCCGTGATGAAAATTTCAGCCGTGAAGGCCGAGCATCGCATCGTGCAGGCTAGGGCTAGGGTGTTTTATTCCCAGCAGGAGCTACTACAAAGCTTTGAGCGGGGGGAGTTGCGGGAGGATTTTGTTGCCGTTTTGCCCCATCAGGGACCCAGAGCGAACGGCATGCCAGAGCTTCATAAACTCACTCCCGTTTTGGGAATTTTACAGGATAGGGGGCTTAGGGTGGCTCTCGTTACGGATGGCAGGATGTCTGGGGCATCAGGGAAAATTCCAGCCGCGATCCATACCAGTCCCGAGGCCTCAATGGGCGGAAACATAGCCAAAATCAAAAACGGCGACATGCTTTTAGTGGATGCTAAAAACGGAGTGCTGGAGGCCTTGGTCGATGATGAGGCATGGCAAAAGAGGGAGGGCGGGAGCCTTTCTCCTGCGGAAATTTGGGGGTGCGGGAGGGAGCTTTTCGCGGGCTTTAGAATGCAAAGCTCCAGTGCCGAAACGGGGGCGATGAGCTTTGGGGGATGTTTTGATTAAATTTCAATCAAGGAGGCAGTGATGGGGGCAGAGCGGGTATTAAGCGTCAGTAAAGTCATCCCGGTGGTTAGCGTGGAGAGGGCTGAATTGGCGGTGGATTTGGCCAAGGCCTTGCTCGAGGGTGGGGTGAGAATTTTAGAAATCACTTTGAGAACTGAGGATGGACTGAGGGCTATTGGGCTTATTAGGAAGCATTGCCCCGATCTTGTGGTGGGAGCTGGGACGGTGCTTAATGCCGATCAAGCGCGTGAGGCGCAGGATAGCGGGGCTGAATTTATCATAAGCCCGGGGGTGAATGTGCAATTTTTGCAAGATTGCAAAAGTGGCTTGAAAATACCTTTGATACCGGGCGTTTCGAGTGCTGGGGAGGTGATGTTGGCTTTGGAATATGGGCTTTCTTGCTTGAAGCTTTTCCCCGCTGAACTTGTGGGCGGCGTGGCCTTGCTCAAGGCCTTACAGGGGCCTTTTTCTGGGGTTAAATTTTGTCCCACAGGCGGCATCAATGCTGGCAATGCGAATTCTTATCTTGAGCTTGAAAATGTATTATGTGTGGGTGGATCTTGGCTCAGTCCTAAAGAGCTCATTGAGAGAAAACAATGGGGCGAAATCACGAAACTTGCCAAGATGAGTCGGGGGATTTAAATTTGGTAAATGTTTTTAAATTTAAAATTTTTCATCAAATTTTAAGCTTACTTGTATAAAATTGCCGCTTTCACTTTCTAAAATC
>NZ_JAUMZG010000061.1 GCF_030528245.1 Campylobacter sp. | reverse complement strand
TCTTCTGCAACCCTTGCAGCTTGGGGTTTGTAGTTTCACATTTGGCAGTAAAAAATTTTCACGCGCATTGGCTATCCTTTAAGGTTGATTAAGACCTCGCGGCCCTGATGATTTTAGCCAAATTCAAAGAAAATTTTCCAAGCCTACTCATAAATTCAGCAAAGATTTTTTACAATCGCTCTTAAAAATTTCTACAAGGACCCAGGATATGAGCCAATTTACGCATTTGCATTTGCACACTGAGTATTCCCTGCTTGATGGCGCTAACAAGCTCCAAGAACTCGCCCTAGCCCTCAAGGAGCAGGGTGCGACCAGCGTGGCGATGACAGACCACGGAAATATGTTTGGGGCGATTGATTTTTACCAGACGATGCGAGCGCAGGGGATCAAGCCCATCATCGGGATGGAGGCGTATTTGCATAATATGGACGATTTGAACGACAAAAGCTCAAAGCAGCGCTTTCACCTCTGCCTTTACGCAAAAAATGAAGTGGGTTATAAAAATTTAATGTATCTTAGCTCACAAAGCTACATCAAAGGCCTCTATTACTACCCTCGCATCAATAAAAAGCTTTTGGAGCAGTATAGCGAGGGTTTGATTTGCTCTTCGGCTTGCTTGCAGGGTGAGGTCAATTGGCACTTAAACATCCATAACGAGCGCAATGTCCGCTTTGGCGCCAAGGGCTACGAAGCGGCAAGAGAGGCGGCGCTTTGGTATAAGAGGGTTTTTGGGGAGGATTTTTATTTTGAGATGATGCGGCATGGTATCGGGGATCAAAAGGCCATTGATGATGATATTATCAGGCTTTCAAAGGAGCTTGACATCAAAATCATCGCGACCAACGATACGCATTATACCTTCAAAGAAAGAGCCGCCGCGCACGAGGTTTTCATGTGCATCGGCATGGGGAAAAAGCTCGACGACCCGGGCAGGATGCGCCATAGCGTGCATGAATTTTATGTCAAAACCCCTGCGCAAATGTGCGAACTTTTTGCCGACATCCCAGAAGCCATAAGCAACACACAAGAAATAGCGGACAAGTGCAAGCTAGAGCTAAAGCTGGGCAATCCCACCCCGCCCAATTTCAAATTCACCAGAGAATACGCGAAGGAATTTGACATCCCCCTCGCCCAGCCTGAGATGGAATTTAACTTTGACAATGATGATTTGGTTTTTGAGTTTCTTTGCAGGAAGGGGCTTGATGAGAGGCTTAAATTCATAAACGAGGACAAGCACGAGGCCTATAAGGAGAGGCTTGAAAGGGAAATTAAAACCATCAAAGCAATGAAATTCTCAGGCTATATGCTCATCGTCCATGACTTCATCAAGGTGGCAAAGGACAGGGGCATACCTGTGGGTCCGGGCAGGGGATCTGCGGCGGGGAGTTTGGTCGCGTTTGCACTGAAGATCACCGACATCGACCCCCTCCCTTACAATTTGCTTTTTGAGCGTTTTCTAAATCCTGAGCGTGTGAGTATGCCCGATATCGATGTGGATTTTTGTAAAAACGGGCGCGATGAGGTGATCGACTATGTGATCGACAAATACGGCGCGGACAAGGTCGCGCAGGTGAGTACCTTCAATAAGCTTCTTGCCAAAGGCGTTATTCGCGATGTGGCTAGGGTGCTAGACATTAGCATTCAGGATGCTGATGAGCTAGCCAAGCTCATCCCCGAAGAGCTGAAAATCACCCTCGATGAGGCCTATAAAAAAGAGCCTAAAATCAAAGAATTCATCGACAAGCATCCTAAAGGCAAGGAGCTTTGGAGCTATTCCAAAGCCATAGAGGGGCTCAACCGCAATGCCGGAATCCACGCCGCTGGACTTGTCATCTCTAACACCCCTCTATGGCTTAAAACTCCGCTT
>NZ_JAUMZG010000035.1 GCF_030528245.1 Campylobacter sp. | reverse complement strand
AAGCACTTACGCCAAGACTTGAAAATCTGCTTATCATATTACTTAGGCTTCCAAGCCCAGGGCCAATATCCACCATCAAGCCCACGTTGGAGATTTTGGAGGTTTTCCAGTTGCTCATGCCATTTGCAGTAGAGCGGGAGAGGTGGGTGAGGTGGGAGAGGCCTGTGCCTGCTAGCACACTCATCGCAGAGACTCCGACCTGAGCCGAGCCCAGTCGATCGATGGAGTTAAAGCCCATGGCTTCGGCTAGCTCTTTTGAAATTTGACCCTTGGTTTCGCGCAGGGAGATGGAGGCCTGAGAGACGAGCTTGTCATGCTCAAAGCCAAAGCCCTTCCCTTCTACGGCTATATCACGCCCGTCATTTTTCACCAAGGACAAGCGGCCGTAGTTTTCCATCATATTCGCCGATATGCCCGCAGCCCAGCCCATCACCCCATCGATCTTGATGCCCCGACCCTCGCGGGAGGTGAGGACGAGCTTGCCCTCCTCATCGATGGCCGCCTCCACCCCCGTGGTATCTTTGACCGAATTTATCGCCGCTCGCAGGGCTCCGTTTTTGTCATTATCCTCGTAAGCAATCTTCCCTATGATGACGCCATTGATGCTAAAATTATCCCCGGTAGTGCCTTTTTCCACGGCCTTAGAGCCTACGGTTTGGACATTGAAGGTAGCCCTGACGCCTGTTTTGTCAGAAACCCTATTGATCTCCTCAGCCAGAGCCCCAAGTCCTGTGCCGACTGAGGTGGAGATGACGACATCTTGAATTTTAAAATCATCGATACCGTTGTAGTTTTTGATGGTCATGGAGGCCGTGCCGCTTATGATAACCTGCGTCCCCGTCTCAAAGCGCGTAAGCCCGATTTTGGAGCTTTGGGTTGAGCCTATGGTCGCCTTGATGGTTTGGTTGGACTGGGAGCCGATTTGGAATTCTTGGTTGATGAAGCCCCCGCTTAGAAGCTGCTTGCCGTTGAAAACGGTCGTGTTGGCGATGTTGTCAAGCTCTTCCATGAGCCTGTTAATGTCGGCTTGAAGCATGTTTCTTGTCTTGGTGCTTTGGCCGTCTTGAGCGGCTTGGGTTGCCTTGACCTTGATGGTGTCTAGGATCTTGATCTGCTCATCCATGGCCTTATCGGCGGTTTGGAGGATGCCCTGAGCGTCCTGACCGTTTTGGATGGCCTGACCCAGAGTGGAGGCCTGAGAGCGCAAAGAATCCGCGATCGCCATCCCTGACGCATCATCGGCGGCTGAGTTGATCCTAAAGCCTGAGCTCAGTCTTTGCAAAGCGGTGTCTAGGCTTTTGTTGTTTAAGTCCGCGTTAGCCTTGGCGTTGAGTGCGCCGACATTCGTATTGATACGAAATCCCATTTTAAATCCTTTCAAAATATTGCTTGCGAAAGGATAAGCAAGAAGCGTTCCAATTTTAAATTCCGCTCTAGAATGGGAAAGGTGAAGGACGTTGGGGGGTTAAAATTTCAAAATGAGGAAGGTGAGGCAGGGGTTAAAAAAGCCCTTGCGCGCTTTTCAGTTTCGCATCCAGCTCGGTCCTAAAAAGGCCAAGCCAATCCCGATAAGCAAGCAAAAAGGCGCGCAAAAAGGCTTCATCGTTTTGAATTTTAAGGGCGTTTTTGAGAAACGCGCCCTTTTGGATGAGAACGGGGCTAAGTTTCCCGTCATTGATGGGAGCGTCTTGAGAAATTTTCTCATCAAAACGCAGCACAAGCTCAAAAAATTTTGACAAAAGTGCCGGGGGCACTTGCGACAGGTCCCTTTCCAAAAGCCTCTTTAAGGCCGCCAAAAGCTCCTCTGCCTCGTCTAAAATTTGCAGGCCTCCGTCCAAATCCGCTTTAATTTTGGCCCTGAATTTTTGCAAAAGTTTTTGGGCCTGCTTGTCTGTGAGTCTCTCAGGCGCTGGGAAACGAGGCTTTTGCGCGCTCAAATCCTCACAGCACACCCTAAAATCGCGCTCCATGCTTCCTGCAATCGCCGCACCGCTTGAGGCGTTGATGAAGCTGATTTGCGGATGCAGGGCGATGAGATTTTCTAGCATTTTGAGGTAAAAATTCCAAGTCGTGTGCGTCATCACCTCCCCGCCGCCCACGCCCTTAACCTTAAAATACTCGATATCGCACCCAGCCTCCGCCCCACTGCCTAGCGCGTAAGAGGCCGTGTGCGAGGCTCCGTCCGCACTCAGGGCAAGGTCTTGCCCTAGCATGATGAGCCGCTTGAAGCCCAGTTTTATGGCGAGAGTGTAGGCAAAATGCGCGACATTAGAGCCAAGCTCCAAAAAGCCAAAGTCCTCCAAAAAGGGCAGAGCGCAAGCGGGGTCCGTGCCCAAAACCACGCTTAGGGGCTGATTTTCAAGGCTTTTTAAGGTTTTGGGGTGGGTGGAGTAGCCGCAGATGAAAAGCGCCTCACAAGCCGTGCTTAAAAAATCCCGCGCCGTAAAATCAATGTCGGCGTTGAGCACATAGTCAGGCCTTATGCCCTCGCTCAAAAGGGCCTTGAGCGCCCCGTCGGTGCAGAAAATCACGAATTTTTCCTGATGCGCCTTTAGCAGGGCTAAATTTTCGTCCAAACTCGGTCCCGCCGCGGCGATTAGGGCTGTTTCAAAGGCTGCGTGGCGCTGGGAAATGATGCGCTTGATGGGGATGTGGCGTAGCAGGGTGGGGACATTGGAGAGGAAATTTTTATAAGTGCTAAAAAGTATATCCCTAGCCCACAGACCCCGCGCGCTTTTGAGGTGTGTGATGACCTTTTTGCAAAGCAAATCACAGGCCAAAAGATGCTCATAAAAATGCCTTTCGTAAAAACTTGAAGCGATGAAGAGCTCATAAAGATCTAAATACTCATAGTGCTGGTCAAGAAGAAAGCTTAAATCACGCTCTAAATCCGCGCCAAAAAGGTCTAAAAAATAAATTTTCCCCGCAGTGATCTCTTGGCTAAAATCCTCAATTTCAAGGCTTTTGAGCAAAAATTCCAAGGCGCTTTCAAACACAAAAATACGCCCATAATGCGCGGCTAAATTTTTTAAAAGCCCCGCATCCCCCGCGCCATAAAGCATGATGAAGGGGTAGCGAAAGCTTGCTTGCCTGATGGGGTCGAGGCGATTTTCTGGCTCAAATTCAAGGACTACCCCCCCCCCCCCCGCTTTGAGCGCGCGAAGCTTGGAGACTAGAGGGTTAAAGCCGCTTTGAGCAAGAGCGTGGAGGTTGGCATCAAGAAACATAGCGGGGGCTTTCCTTACTCAAAAATGGGCGATTTTAGCACAAATTTGCAAAAATATCTTATAATGAAATTATGAAGTATAGGGAACTAGTGCAGATTGCGGACTTTTTTTCGGGCTTTAGGCGACTGAGCTTTATAAGGCGCATCGGGGATAATGTGCTCGAGCTCATCCTTGACAAAAAGAGCTTTTTGGTGGATTTGGGCCGTGAGGAGAGTGGAATTTACACGGGTGAAATGGGGCGCAAAAGCTACAACGCGCCCTTTGATGCGGCCTTGAAAAAATACTTCACCGCTGCCCAGCTTTGTGAGGTTAGCGTGGCGGAGAACAATCGCATTTTGTGCCTGAGTGTGCTCGCGCAAAAGTCCTACAAAAGCCTGAGGGCTAAAATTCATTTTGAATTCACCGGCAAAAACACAAACGCCATCATCACGGACGAGGCGGGGGTTGTCATTGAGGCCTTGCGGCACATTGAAAAAAGCTACCGTCAGGTGAGGCCGGGGCTGTTTTTGGAAGCGCTAAGGCCCTATAAAATGGATGAGTCGGGAGTAGAAATCACGCATTTTGAGGACTATTTTTCGCAGAAATTTAAGGAGCTCAACACGCGACGCATCGCAAGGGCGAGGGCGCAAAAAGACGCTCAAATTCTTAAAAAAATCCAAGCCCTCAAAGCGCATTTTGACGCCTTAGAAAGGGAGGAGGAGCTTGAGGGGGTGGCGGGGCTTTTGCAAAAAAAAGCCGCCGTGCTTTTTGCGAATTTAAGCCGCATTAAAGAATACGAGCGGGAGTTTTTTTTGGAGGACTTTGAGGGTGGGAGGCTTGAATTTGTGCTGGAAAAAAGCGCCAAACTCAGTGCCAACGACTTCTACAAGAGGGCCAAAAAACTCAAGCAAAAGGCCAAAAACATCTCCCTGCAAAGGCAGAATTTGGAGAGTAAGCTGGAATTTTTGCAGAATTTAAGGCAGCTTATCGAAAAGAGCCAGAGCCTTTTTGAGCTTGAAATTTTACTGCCGCAAAACAACAAAAGGCAAGAAAAAAGCGGGACGAAAAATCAAGACATTGGCTGTTTTTATTTTGGGGATTTTAAAATTTGCGTGGGAAAGAATGAAAAAGGCAACGCCGCCCTGCTTAAAAACGCCAAAAAAGACGATGTGTGGCTGCATGTTAAGGACTATCCAAGTCCGCACACCTTCATCACGCACAATAAACAAAAAATCAGTCCCGAAGTGCTAGAATTCGCCGCCAAGCTCTGCGTGCGCTTTTCAAGGCTCAGCGCGGGGGCGTATGCGGTCGATTATACGACGAGAAATTTTGTCAAGGTGAGGGAGGGTTCTTTCGTGCATTATAGTCAGTATCAAACTCTCACCGCTTTAAAGGAGTGAAAATGCCTGTCGGTCCCATAGGAAATATGAATTTCATCCATCAAAACATGGCCTATCCCGCCACTCAGGCTAGCAATGAGCTGGCTAAGGAGGGCTTTGCGGCGCATTTGAACATGACGGAGTTTAAGGAGAAGGAAAGGGCCTTGGAAAAGCTTGAAAAGGTCGTGCAAACGCAAGAAACCAGCGATGCGGTCGAGGAAAAAAAAGAAGAGGAAAAAAAGAAAAAAAAAGAGGAGCAAAATTTAGCACAGGATGAGGCGCAAAGCGAGGAAGATGAGGATGAAAAAGATGAGGCCGAAACGAGCGCCTTTGAAAAGGCTCAAGGCATCCCGCACATTGATATTAGCATTTAAAAAGGAAAAGCGTTGGATAAGACAAAGATGATTTCAGCCCTGGTGATGATAGCGGCGGTTTTGCTCATCATTTTGATGGATGTTTTTTGGGTGAATTTTGTCGTTTTTGCCCTTCTGCTTTACCTTAGCCTCAGCGAGGCTAAGAGGCTTTTTGCGCTTCAAAGCGCCTCCCCTCTCCCCGCGCTTTTGGCCTTTATCTTGGGAAATTTTAACGACAAGGTCCTATTTTGCGGGCTTTTGATGGTGGCTTTGATGGCCGGGTATTTGGCCTATAAAAAGAGCGAGAATTTCAACCCGCTTTTGATTCACATCTACCCCACCCTGCCCCTTTTGGCCCTGTGGCAGGTCTATCTTAGCGGGGGGATCTTTGCCATCTTTTGGCTCATCGTCATCGTCGTGCTTTGCGACAGCGGGGCGTATTTCATCGGTAAAAATTTTGGCCAAAGACCCCTTTGTCAAACCAGCCCCAACAAAACCCTAGAAGGCGCCATTGGCGGGGTGCTTTGCGGACTTGTGGGGGGGTGTTTGGTGGGTGTTTTTGTGCATGAATTTTTATTCTGCGTGACGCTTTCTTTTTGCGTGTCCGTTTTAGCGGTGCTAGGCGACTTGATAGAGAGCTATTTCAAGCGCAGGGCTGGGCTTAAGGACAGCGGGGATTTCATCCCAGGCCACGGCGGGATTTTAGACCGCATCGATGCCATCATCATCGCCGCCCTTGGTATGGTTGTGTTTTTATGATAGTTTTTGGAAGCACAGGCAGCATAGGCGTCAATGCCCTCAAACTCGCTCAAAAAAGGGACCTCAAAATTTCAGCCCTAGCCTGCGGGGAAAATATCCAGCTTTTAAACAAACAAATCGCCCTTTTTAGCCCTAAATTTGTCGGCATCAAGGAGGCTAAAAACAAGCCCCTGGTGCGGCATGAGAGCGTTTTTGTCGGGCAGGAGGGCTTGGAGCGGATTTTGGAGCTTTGTGAGGATGAGCTTTTGCTCAACGCCATCGTGGGTTTTGCGGGGCTTAAAAGCACCCTAAAGGCCGCCCAACTTGGCAAAACCATAGCCCTTGCCAACAAAGAAAGCCTCGTGGTGGCGGGTAAATTTTTAAAAGGCGCTAAAATTCTCCCCATAGACAGCGAGCATGCCGCGCTCAATGCCCTCCTCGAGGGCAGGCAGGGCATCAACAAGCTCTACCTCACCGCAAGCGGCGGGGCCTTTTTCAAGCACAAGACAAGCGCCCTCAAAAGGGTCCGCCCCAAAGACGCCCTCAAGCATCCCAACTGGTCCATGGGTGCCAAAATCACCATCGATAGCGCCACGATGGCGAATAAGCTTTTTGAAATCATCGAGGCCTATCATCTTTTTGGCCTTGAGGGGCTTGACGCCCTCATCGAGCCTCGCTCCATCATCCACGCCCTGTGTGAGTTCAAAGATGGCGGCACGAGTGCCTATTTTTCAAGGGCAAACATGAGGCTTGCCATTTCGCAGGCGATTTTTCAAAGCCGGGAACTGCCCGTTTTGAAGCCTCTTGATTTTGTTAAACTTCCTGATTTAAAATTTCACAAAATCAGCACAAAAAAATACCCCCTTTTCGGTCTCAAAAAAGCCCTCCTGCAAGCGCCTGACTTGGGGGTGATCATCAATGCGGCCGATGAGGTGATGGTGGGGAAATTTTTAGGAGGGAGGTGCGGCTTTTTGGACATTGCGGCAGGGGTTTTTAAGGCGGTGGATCGCTTTGGCACGCCGCGCCTTGAAGACACGGAGCAAATTTTTGAATACGACAGGAAAGTTAGAGAATTTTTAAAAGGATAAGGGATGAAAATCGTAATATTTTTGCTGACCTTAGTGATGGGCGGACACGCTTTGGACTTTAGCGTGGGGGAAAATGGCGATGCTCCCGCGGATAATAATAATACGATTTTGATTTTTGGCGGCATACAGGGGGATGAGCCGGGGGGCTTTCACGCGGCGAGCCTGCTTTTGAGCGACTATAATATCACGAAGGGTAAGATCATCGTCGCGCCGAATTTGGCCTTTGAGAGCATCATCAAAAGGAGTCGCGGCGTGCAAGGGGACCTCAACCGCAAATTTGCAAACATCAGCCCCAAGGATCCCGACTATGAAACGGTGCAGAGGATTAAAAACCTCATTTTAAGGCCTGAGGTGAGTATGGTCATCAACCTTCACGATGGCTGGGGCTTTTACCGCCCGACCTATGAGGACTCGCTCAAAAACCCCAAACGCTGGGGGAATTCTAGCGTCATCGACACCAAAGAAATCAACGCCACCGCCTACAACGACCTCGAGCACATCGCTAGCCAAACCGTAGATAGCGTCAATGCTTCCCTGGCCGATCCCAAGCATAAATATTTTCTCAAAAATACAAAAACTCAAGAGCTCAACGACACCGAGATGCTCAAGGCCCTCACCTACTTCGTCATCTCCAACAAAAAGGCCGCCTTCGCCAATGAAGCGAGCAAGAATTTGCCCGTGCATCTTAGGGCGTATTATCATCTTTTGGCGGTGGAAAACTACCTCAAAACCGCCGGGCTTGAGTGGGAGCGTAGTTTTGAATTAAGCCCCGAGGGCGTGAAAAGCGTGATAAATAGGGAGCTTGAAGTGCGGCTTTTTGACGATAAAATTTTGCTCTTTCTCAAAAATCCCCGCAAAACCATCTCCTACCTGCCCTTCCCTGTCAATAAGGAGCTAAATTACCGCACCAGCAACGAACTGACCGCGGTCGTGGCGGATGGGGCGAGCTTTTTCGTGCAGTATGGCAACCGCTTCCAAACGCGCATCTACCCCGAATACCTCGAATTCAGCGATGCCTTTGAGGAGGTGGATTTCATCATCGACGGGCAGGAAAAATCCGTGCCCTTTGCGAGTAAAATCACGGTGAAAAAGTACTTCCTCATCCCGAAAATTCAAAATGTGCGTGTCAATATCATCGGCTTTGACCACGGCAAGGATGAAAGCGATATTAGGGCGGATAAAAGCAAGATGAAGGCGCAGTATTCCCTAGACAATACGGGTAAAATTTACCGCGTGGAATTTTATGAGATGCGCTGGGCGAGATTTCAGCAGCTTTTGGACTACAAAAAGGGCGACAAGCTCATCAAAAACGCCAAAACTTTAGACCTTGCCACCCTCAAATCCGCCGCAAGCAAGGATAAATTTTTGGGCTCTGTGCTTGTGGAATTTGAATGAAAACCCTCATCCTCGCCATAGAAAGCTCCTGCGATGATAGCTCCATCGCCCTCATCGACAAGGACACGCTAGAATGCCACTTTCATCAAAAAATTTCCCAAGAAAACGCCCACTCAAATTATGGCGGGGTCGTGCCTGAGCTTGCCGCGCGCCTTCACAGTGAGGCTCTGCCGCGGATTTTAGAGCGATGCGGGGACTATTTTGAGAGGCTTTGTGCGATTGCTGTTACCAACGAGCCCGGCCTTAGCGTTTCCCTAGTCGGAGGTATAGCCATGGCTAAAATTTTGGCCCTTAGCCTCAAAATCCCTCTCATCGCCGTCAATCACCTCGTGGGGCACATCCACTCCCTTTTTTTGCAAAGCGAGGCCAAAAAAAATATGGGCATCCTGCTCGTAAGCGGGGGGCACACGATGGTGCTTTTTGTGGATGAGGCGGGGGGCGTGCAAATTCTAGCCCAAAGCACAGACGATAGCTTTGGCGAGAGCTTTGACAAGGTCGCTAAGATGCTAGGGCTTGGCTATCCGGGCGGGGAGGCGGTGCAAAAGCTAGCCCTAAAAGCCCAGCAGAAAAGCCTGAAATTCTCCATCCCCCTCTTGCGTTCTAAGGAGCTTGCCTTTTCTTTTTCGGGGCTTAAAAATCAGGTGCGCCTTGAGCTTTTAAAGCACGAAAATTTAGACGATGAAACAAAAAGCGAGGTCGCTTACGCCTTTGAGGAGGCAGCTTGCGGGCACATTTTGAGGCAGTGCGAGAGGCTTTTTAAAATTCACGCCTTTAAGCATTTTGGCGTGGTGGGGGGGGCGAGCGCGAATTTAAAGCTCCGAGCCCATCTCAGGACCCTTTGTGAAAAATACAGCGCCACGCTTCACCTCGCGCCGCTTGAATTTTGCGCGGACAATGCCCTCATGATAGCAAGGGCGGCGGTTGAGAGCTTTAAAAGGGGTGAATTTGCGGCCCTAAACGCCGACATCCTCAGCCCGAAAAATCAAAATTTAAGCCGCATCTAGGAGGAAAAATGAAAAAAGCCTTTACCATTTTGGAGCTTGTTTTTGTCATCATCATTTTGGGGATTTTAGCCGCCATCGCCCTGCCAAAACTAAGCTCCAGCAAGGACGAAGCCGCCATAGCCAAGGCCCTCAACAATCTCAGAACCTTCATCAACGATACCAGCATTTACGCCCTGAAAAACGACGCCCTAGCCCCCACCAAAACGATGAGCAACATCGCGGAGATTGAGGCGGTGGATTTGGGGCAGAATTTGCAAGATGTGGGCTTTAAGGTTGGAAACGATGCGCGTTGTGTGGAATTCATCTTCGTGCAAGGAGGGAGCTTTGTTTTGATGGGGCTCTCAACCAACCCCGCGATGAAAAACGCCATCAAAAATATCGCCACAGGGGCGAGTGCGGACACACTTGGAGGGCTTGATTTTACAAGCCCTTCGCAAAATAAAACCTGCGTGGCCCTGAGTCAAAATGAGAATTTCAAGGCCCTAGCTAGCAAAACCTACCTCCTGTTAGGAACGCACCCATGATCATCAATAAAAGCTACAAAATCAAATCCTGCGATGATGTCGAGCTTGATCTACCCCGCTCCAGCGAGAAAAATCCCAAGCTAGAATTCAAGCTCTGCTGGGAGGATAGCGCGGAAATTCGGGCCTTGATTTGCATCATACCCGGCCTTGGCAATGATGCTGATGAGAATTACCGCGAGCATTTGGCACAATTTGTAGCCACGCAGTATCAGGCTGCGGTGCTAAGCATCAACTACCACTGCATCGGCAACCGCAGTCTCACGGGCTCGGATTATTATTTGGACGCGATCGACAGGCTCATTTGGGAGGAAAATTGCAAGAGTCTGCGCTTCAAAATGCCCTCTTCGCAAATTTACAGCGAGCAAAAAATGATAATGCTCCTAGAAGCCCTCAACGCTCAAATTCTAAAGCTCAAAGCCGCCCGAAAGCTCGCCCCCCACTTCCACCCCACGCTCACCGCCACCATCGCTCCGGCTAGGGGAGAGCATAATAATTTCGGCGTGATGTCCGCCCTTGATGTGCTCAACGCCCTCTTTTTCGTGCAGAAAAATCCGCCCTTTGAAATAGCGGGGGGGGGGGGTCGACCCAGCACTCGACAAATTCTAGCGCTGCGGCAAATTCCACCGCGCCCTCAAGCGCCAAGTCCCTACCCGTGATCATGATAGGCTCATCACACGGGGGCTATTTGGCACATTTGGTGAGCAAAATAGCCCCTTGGGCTGTGGATATGGTCATTGATAATTCAGGCTATGCGAAATTCCCTTGGCGCCTGATAGGCCTTGGTAAAGAGGTCGACTATATGAAATTCATGTCCGTGGGCGCGCCCTTCAAAGAAATCAAACTCCATTTTTTCGACAAAACCTTCTGGACCACCAACCCGCACTCGCCCAACTTTTTCTCCCCCGCACGCCGCAAAATCCGCTACATCCTAGAGCCCCGACACCTTGAAATCCAAGCCGCTTATCCTAAGCCTATTTATGTCGGCTACCACTCGGCAAGGGACGAGAACATCGCCCCGCCGCACGAAAAACAAGAGCTTTACGCGCTTTATCAAAAATTAGGCTTTGATGCGACCCTGCACATGTTTAGCGATGAGAGTGAGATCGATGGCAAATTTATCAAAACCCTAGACCACGGGCTTGGGATGAGCATCAAATCCCTCATCAACAAAGAGCTACCCCCCATCCTCGAAAAGCTCCGCCGCCGCGCCGCTGCGTCCTCTAGTGCCGACTCCAGCACCGCGCTAAATTCCCCCGCCCGAGTGTCCTCCCGCGTCTCTCAAGCCAGGCCCGCCGCGAAAAATTCCGCCGCAAATCCCCCCCTCCTCATCCCTCGCAGTCAAAACAAAAGCATCGCCTACCCCTGCGACGAGCTGCTTTACACCTTCAGCGAGAAAAATCACAAAATGCGGCTTGAAATTTCAAGGCTCGACGAGGACTGAGGCGCCGCAGAAATTCCCCGCCGCCTCAAACTCCTCGTTTTCTCACGGATGCTAAAATGGGCTAAATTGAAGGAGCGAGGATGCTAAAAGATGCGCAAATTTTTATCAAGGGCTGCGATGATGTCGAGCTTGGGATCAAGAGAAAATCACGGCTTGAATACCGCGTGAGCTATGATGATGAGCGGGAGCTTGAGGGGATTTTTTTCATCGTGGGGGGCTTTGGGAGCAACGCGGACATCAGGATGCTAGACTTCACCCGAAAGAAATTCGCCACCCAGCTGCCCATCATGGTCGTCAATGTCTTTTATCACTGCTTTGCTTGCCGCAAGAGCAATGAGGAGGCGTATAGTGCGGAGTTTTTCATCACCCGCCAAGATGTGGAAGGCCTCAAAAAACTCCTAGCCAAGCTGAATTTAAGCCTCAACGCCTCATTCAACTACAACGAGCACTATGCGAGCCTTGAGGATTTAGTCCGCACGCAAAAGGAGGCGGGGAAATTTGAAGCGGACAAAAAGCTAAGAGGCTTGAGCTACACCATCATCCCCAAAAACAACGACTACCAAAACTACCTCATCATGCCAGCCATCGATCACATCCTAGTCCTCAAGGACATCCAAAAGCGCTTTCAAAAAGTGAAAACTAGGATCTGGCCTCGTCCGGGTGCGGAATCTGTGAGCGCCGAGGCGCGCGGGGCCAGCCCTGAGTCTGGCGACGGGATAAATTCTAGCGGAGAGAATTCTGGGGGCAATGCGAGCCCCGAAGCACGCGGGTCCCAGCGAGGATCCCAGCCAGCAGGCATAGGCGCCCTGCCTAAAATTTACGGGGGGGGGTGTTATGGCGGACAAATCGCTCACATCATCGCCAAAATCGCCCCCCAGCACGCCCAGGGCGTCATCGATATCGCCTGTGCGCCTCTGCCAAAATATGAGATGTTCATGGGGAGGGAAGTGGGAAATTCGGAGTTCAGCAACCAAACGCCGCATTTGTTTATCGACTGCTATGTGCAGACCCTCTGGACGAAAGAGACTTTCACCCCCGCGCACTTTCAAATCCGAGCCCTTTTAAACGCCGCCCACCTCAAGATCCAAAGCGAGGCAGGGGGGGGGGGGACGATTTTTGTGAGCTACCACTCCGCGCAGGATGAATTTGACACCGCTAAGGACAAACAAACCTTATACGAGGCTTACAGGGAGCTTGGCTTTGATGCGACCTTGCACCTTTTCAAGGATGAGGGCGACATCGATGGCAGGGTGGTTCGCGACCTCACGCATGGGGGGATTTCTAACGATAGGGTCTTCAAAAAGGAGCTGCCCAAAATGCTAGCAAAACTCAGGGACAGGGACTTCACCGCGAAGGAGGGCCAGATCGCTTACCCTTGCGGGGATAAAATTTTCACCTTCAAGGACCGCGGGGATCGATTCACGCTTGAGATCACAGACCCTACAAGCGGGGGGGGGGGTAAAACCCGCCTCAAATCTTATCCGCGCGAAAAATCCGCTGAAAAGGTAGAGGTTTAAAGACGCTCCGACGGTTGAAGCCTGCCGGCCGCACCAGTTTGATGCGGCTGCGAAATTCATGCCATCCTCTCGCAAGCGCCGCCGCCAGTGTCCGCCCTGCCCCGTCCGCAAGGCTACCGAGCTTAAAGCCTCCTGCCGCGTCAAAATTTCAGCCACTCAGGCCCCGTCCTGCGCGCTAGAAAATCTCGCTCGCAGAAAATTCCCCTCGCTGCCGACAAAAGCACTCCTGCCATCGCCGTGGCGCCGCAGAAAATTCTAGCGCGAAAAATTCCCCCACCGTCCCTCACAAAAGCGCGCTATCATCTCGCTCTAAAGCGCGCAGGGTCTCCTCCAAGTAGCCGCGCGCCTCGATGCTGACAAGGGGGGCGTTGCCGAAAATTTCCCGCTTGAAATTCTCGCTTTCTTCTAAAATCTGCCTTTGTTTTTCTAGGCTAAAAATGCTCTTTCTCTCCAAATGGCGCACGAAAAGCCAGATGCTGCTATGCCGGCTCATCCCTTGCTCGTCGATGATTTTCCCGCTAAATTTTTTGTAGTAGCGGTAACCCACCCCCGCCCTCTCCTCGATAAAATGCGTGAAGGTATAACCCACCGCATCCGAGCCCAAAAGCACGATTTTGCCGCGCCGCTTTGAGAGCACGTCATACACGCAGCCCTCGCCAAAGCAAGTGCGCGCCTGATGCAAAAAATCTCTCACGCCCTCCCCCTCCAAAGCGAAAGAATAAATGGGATCATCCGTGCGCACCACGCCCTCCTGGCGTCTGAAAAATTCCGTCAAAATACCCATAGTGCTTTTGTTGTGCCTCTTGTCAAAGTCCCTGCCCCGACAAAAATCATAAGTGAAGGTCGGCATGATGAGCGTGCCCTTTGGGCCTAAAATTTCTCTAAAGCTAGAGAGCAAAATGTGCAAAAATTGCTCCTTTTTCACCAGTGCTAAGCCCAGATTGAAAAGCTCCGTATGCACGCAAATGCAGTCCGCACGCCCTATTCCTACGCGCTCCAAAAGCTCACAAAAGTCCCGCTTGGTGAGGGTTTTATCCTTGGCTTGCAAAAATTCCATCAAAGCTCCCGCAAAAGTCCGGCCCCAAGCAGGGTCCTAGCTAGGTCTTTGAGCTCATAGCCCTGAAAGCCCATGATCCCCGCTATCTCACACAAATCCCGCCGCCCATCGCTATAAGCTAGCAAATCAAGCACGGGCTCCAAAAAGCCCTCTTTTTGCGAAAATTCTATGTAAAGTCCCCGCTTTCCAAGCTGGGGCTCGCACAGGGTCGTGGCCGCGTAGGTG
>NZ_JAUMZG010000034.1 GCF_030528245.1 Campylobacter sp. | reverse complement strand
ATAATTAATATATATTTATAGTTTTTTGTAGATTATTTGAATCTGTTTTTTACCCCAAATAAGCCCCATAAAAACGTACTCCCGCTAGGCTCACAGTCCTCACCCTGCCCTGAGCTAAAAGTTTGCTTAAAATCCGCTTGGAGTCCGCATCAAAGCTCGCCTCCACGTCCATCTCGCTTTGAGGACGCAGGGCGAGCATTTTCAAAAGCTCCTCCTCGCTAAAACGAAGCCTCCGCCCACCATACTGGCGCCTTGAAATCAACACAGGCACGCTATCTATCAGCCAAGAAAGCTCCACAAGCCTCTCCTCACTCACGGCCCTCACAGCATAGGCCGGGGGACGATCGAGCGTGCTAAGATCCACCCTCAGGGGCGCGATCTTTCTCAGGGCCTCATTGAGGGCTAAAAATTCCTCTTCCTTATCATTGAGCCCCGCCACCACGAGAACCTCCATCACAAGCTCCCCACGAAATTTTTGCCCAAATTCGGCCATTTTTTCCACCATCAAATTCAAATCAATGCCCCTCAAAGCCCTATCGATGCGAAAAAAGGTCCTTTCTATCGCGCTATCAAGGCTGAATTTCACCACATCAAGCTCCAAAAGCGCCTCAAATTTATCCGCGTCCAAAACCGCCGTTCCGTTACTGAGGATGAGGATTTTTTTATCCCTCACCCTGTTTTTTAGGGCTAGGATGAGCTCCTTCAAATGAGGATAAAGGCTCGGTTCGCCATTAGCCGTCAGGGTCAAAATATCAAACGCCACACCCCTTTCAAGATAGTCCTCAAGCTCTGCTAAAATTTCACCCACAGCCACGACATTTTTCTGCTCCCTCACAGGCTTTGCTGCGCGGAGCTCACAATAAACGCAGTCAAAATTACACTGCTTCCCCCCCGCACTCAAATCCACGCCCAAAGAAAGCCCAAAGCGCCTTGAATTCACAGGACCAAAGATGATTTTCACCGCCTTGAAAGCTCCCGCACCAAAGAAACAAAAAATTTCGCATTTTCCACAGGAATGTCGGGTAAAATCCCATGACCGAGGTTGAAAATATGCCCCCTGCCCCTCATCACTTCTAAAATTTCCCTCACGCCCCGCTCGATCGCCTTTTTATCATAAAGCCGACAAGGCTCCATATTCCCCTGCAGCACAAAGCGCGCAGAAAGCTTGTCCCTCGCAAGGGCTAGGGGCGTGCTCCAATCCACGCCAAAAACATCAAATTCCCCCCCAATCCCGTCCAAATACCCGCTCACGCCCTTTGGAAAAAGGATGACGGGGATGTGCGGATATTTGGCCTTGATATGGGCTGAAATTTCGCGCATGTAAGCGAAAGAAAATTCAAAAAAAGCCTCCGCCTCCAGGGCCGCCGCCCAGCTGTCAAAAATCTGCACCGCATCCGCTCCCGCCTTAATCTGCTCCTCCAAGTACCCCTTCAAAACCTCGGTGAGCTTTTGTAAAATTTGATGCAAAAATTCAGGCCTTTCGTAAAGCAATTTTTTACTTTTCGCGTAAGTTTTACTCCCCCGCCCCTCAATCATATAGGTCGCCAGGGTCCAAGGACTGCCGCAAAAGCCTATGAGAGCTTTATCTTTGGGAAGCTTATCGCGAGTGAGGGCTAGGGCATCATAAACATAGCCCAGCCTCTCAAGCGCCCCTGAGGCGTCCAAAGCGTCCAAATCCCGCTCATTTTCAAGCACCCTTTCAAACACCGGCCCCTCACCCCTCTCAAAACGCAAAGGAAGCCCCATTTCTAAAGGCACAACCAAGATGTCGGAGAAAATGATCGCCGCATCCACGCCCAAAATTTCCACAGGCTGCAAACTCACCTCGCTGGCCCTTTTATAATCCCTACAAAGCGCAAGAAAGTCCCCAGCCGCCGCCCTTAGGGCTCTGTATTCTGGCAGGTAGCGTCCGGCTTGACGCATGATCCAAACGGGGGTGTGGGGCGTGGGTTTTTTCAAGCAAGCATCGATAAAAATCATCGTTTTCCTTAAAATTTAGTGCTTTAGGAGAGTTTGTTTTTCAAAATTTCATTGACCTTGTTGGGATTGAACGCGCCCTTGCCAGCCTTCATCACCTGCCCGACGAAAAAGCCAAAAAGCTTATCTTTGCCGCCTTTATATTCGGCGACTTTGTCGGCATTTGCGGCTAAAATTTCATCGATGATGACCTCGATCGCCCCATCATCGCTGATCTGCTTTAGGCCCAGCTTTTCTATCGCCGCATCGATGTCAAATTCGGGACTTTCAAAAACAAAGGCCAAAACCTCCTTGCCAGCCTTGCCTGAGATGGTGCCATCCTCGATGCGCGCAATGAGCTTTGCCAGTTTGTCGGCGCTCACGGGGGAATTTTCAATGCCAACCTCCCCCTTCAAAAGCCCCATAAGCTCCGTTGTGAGCCAAGTAACGCAAAGCTTGGGATTTAAATTTTTTGCCAGCAAATTTTCAAAAAAACGGCTCATCTCAAGCGAGCTTATCAGCACCTCAGCATCGCTTTCTTTGATGCCAAATTCCTTCACAAAACGCTCTTTTTTTTCATCGGGTAGCTCGGGGATTTTTGGACTTAAAAATTCATCTTTTAGCAAAACGGGCAAGAGGTCGGGATCCGGGAAATATCGATACTCAGCCGCCTCCTCCTTGCCCCGCATCGAGCGCGTGATGAGCTTGCTCGTGTCAAAAAGACGCGTCTCCTGCACCACCTCACGCTCATAAGTGCCATCCTCCCATGCCTCGCTCTGTCTTTGAACCTCATAATCGATGGCCTTTTGGATGAAGCGGAAAGAGTTGAGATTTTTGATCTCCACCCGCGTATAAAGCCTATCATCGCCCCTTGGACGGATGCTTACATTCGCATCGCAGCGAAAGCTGCCCTCCTGCATGTTCGCATCCGAAATGTCCAAAAATCTTATGATGGCGTGGAGTTTTTTGAGGTAAGCCACAGCCTCATCGCTACTTCTAAGCTCAGGCTCACTCACAATCTCAAGCAGCGGCGTGCCTGCACGGTTTAAATCTACCTTTGAAATTTCACCCTCGTGCATATTTTTACCCGCATCCTCCTCCAAATGTGCCCTTGTGATGCCTATGCGCTTATTTTCGCCGCCGATGGTGATGAAAAGCTCACCCCCCTCTACGATGGGGATGTCAAACTGCGAAATTTGATAAGCCTTAGGCAGGTCGGGATAGAAATAATTTTTGCGATTGAAAACGCTTTTTTTATTGATCCTAGCATGGATGGCCCTGCCAAAACAGACGGCTTTTTTGACCGCTTCTTCGTTGAGCACCGGAAGGGCGCCAGGCAGGGCAAGGCAAGTGGGGCAAACATTGGTATTTGCGGCCTCGCCAAAGGATGTCGCGCAGGAGCAAAAAATCTTCGTTTTTGTGTTGAGTTGGGTGTGAACCTCAAGCCCGATGACAACCTCAAACATTAGAATTTCCTTTTAAGATCGAATTTTGAAATGTTAAATTTTCATTTTTTGACATTATAAAGCTCAAACATTAACTCAAAGTGTATTATAATCGGCTGCAAAAATTTAGATGAAAAGGACAAAAAATGCCACTGCTTGATAGTTTTAAGGTGGATCATACCAAGATGCCAGCGCCTGCTGTGCGGTTAGCCAAGACGATGAAGACTCCAAAGGGCGATGATATTAGCGTTTTTGACCTGCGTTTTTGCATCCCCAACAAGGACCTGATGAGCGAGAAGGGAACCCACACTCTGGAGCATCTTTTTGCTGGCTTTATGCGGGAGCATTTGAATTCTAGCACGGTTGAGATTATTGACATTTCGCCTATGGGCTGCAGGACAGGCTTTTACATGAGCCTGATAGGCACTCCCGATGAGGATACCGTGGCTAAGGCCTGGGAAAATTCAATGAAGGATGTTTTGAGGGTGTCCAGTCAGGAGGACATACCTGAGCTTAATATTTACCAGTGTGGCACTTGTAAGCTGCATTCTCTGGATGAGGCTCAGGCTATCGCACGCAAGGTTTTGGACGCCAGTATCGGCGTGATGGATAATGAGCTTTTGAAGCTTAAAAATTTTGCTTGATTGATTTCGACAAAGGAGAATGACGATGAAACTGATGTGCCCAATGCGTAACTAGCACATCCTTTGGACTGACATTATATTTCCAAAGGCTTGGTGGATAGGGAAATATAATGTTTTATGCTTCCTTAATCCTTAAAAATTTTTACCATCAATTTTTAAAGGAACTTTTATGAATTTACCCATACTCAAACTCAGCGATTACGAAAATGACAAGGATGCCTTCCTCAAAAATTTAAGAAATTTTGTCTCGGATCTAGGTTTTTTTTACCTTGTGGATCACGGCATTGAAGAGGAGCTCAACAAAAATTTATTCAAGCACAGCAAGCGTTTTTTCGCCCTGCCAAAAGATGTCAAAGAACTCATCTCCATGAAAAAATCTCCCCAGTTTAGAGGCTACACTAGCGAAGGTTTTGAATACACCGCTGGGGAAAGGGACTACAGAGAGCAAATAGACATCAGCACCGAAAGGCAGGCGCTTAAGTGGGATTTGAATTCCCCCTTGTGGCAGAGGCTTGAGGGTCCTAATCTTTGGCCCGAGCAAGTGCCTGAGCTTAAAAGCAGTTTCACGCTTTGGCACGAGCAGGTTCAAAATGCCTGCCTTAAGCTTTTGCGAGCCTTTGCAGAGGCGCTCAAACTTCCCAATGACGCCTTTGACAAGCTTTATGGCGAGCATTCTTACCAGCATTGCAAAATCATCCATTATCCCAAGCGATTCGAGGGCAACACTCAGGGCGTCGGCCCTCATAAAGACGGGGGTTTGATAACCTTCGTCCTCCAAGAGGAGCAAAGCGGACTCGAGGCCTTCATAAATGGCAAATGGGTCGGGATCGAGCCTCTTGAGGGCAGTGTGGTGGTCAATATCGGCGAATTTTTGGAGCTTGCGACCAATGGCTATTTGAAGGCTACGGTGCATCGTGTCAATTTGGGCGCCGCAGAGCGCTTTAGCATCGCCTATTTTTTGGGCGTTCAGCTTGATAAGGACATCCCTATTTTCAAACTGGCGCCAGAATTTAAGGCAGGCGGCGTGGACACTGACCCTAAAAATCCGCTTTTAAGAAACGTCGCGAGCAATTATTTTAAAAGAATGATTCGCTCCCACCCCGATGTGGCCAGCATCCACCACAGCGATTTGATAGAAAAATTCAGCTTTGCTTGAAAGGATTTAAAATGCGATTTTTGTTAAAAATTTTACTCACAGCGCTTTTTGCAAGCTCTATCTTGACAGCCAATCAAGACAATCTCATAAAAATAGGCTCTTCCATAGTCCCTCACGCGGATATTTTGCGCTTCATCAAGCCCAAGCTCAAAGAAAAGGGTTATGAGCTGAAAATTTTTGAGTTCAACGATGGCGTCATCCCTAATGTCATGGTCGAGGAGGGCGAGCTGGATGCGAATTATTTTCAACACCTACCCTACTTGAAGGAATTCAACGAAAGCAGGGGGACGCACATTGTGAGCGTTGGCTCGATACACATCGAACCTATGGGAATTTATTCCAGTAAGCATAAAAAATTTGACCCCAAGGATCAAGCCACGATCTCCATACCCAACAACCCAACAAACGAAGCTCGTGCCCTAAGAATCATCGCGAGCGCGGGTTTGATCACCCTCAAAGATAGCGAGCTAGTAACCCCAAGAGACATCCTTGATAATCCTAGAAATTTACGCTTTATCGAGCTTAAGGACGCTCATCAAACCAGAGCCTTGAGTGATGTGGATTTTGCGGTTATCAATTCCAACATGTCGATTTTAGGCGGCTTGAATCCTGTTAAAGATTCTCTTTACACAGAGAGCAAATTTAGCGAATATGGCAACATCATCGCCGTGAAAGAGGGCAATGAAAATTTGCCGAAAATTAAGGCCTTGCTCGAGGTCCTCAAAAGTCCCGAAGTGAAAGCCTTCATAGAAGAAAAGTTCAAGGGTGCTTTAATCCCTACATTTTAATGCAAAGGAAAATTATGAAAAATTCGATCATTTCTTACCCAAGGATAGGGGCCAACAGGGAGCTAAAATTTGGCACTGAGAAGTATTTTAAAAACGAAATCGATCAAAATGAGCTTTTAGAAATAGCTAGGAATTTAAGAATCAAACATTGGCAGAGCATCAAGGCTGCGGGGATTGATTTCATCCCGAGCAATGACTTCTCCTTTTATGACAATGTCCTAGATGCCGCCACGCTCTTTAACATCGTCCCCTCAAAATACAAACGCCTCAATTTAAGCCCACTGGATGAGTATTTTGCCCAAGCTAGGGGCTATCAGGGAGAAAAAGGCGATGTGGTAGCCCTAGCGATGAAAAAGTGGTTCAATACCAATTACCACTATCTCGTCCCAGAATGCGATGATGCGGACAAGATAGCCCTGGTTGGCGATAAAATTTTTAAAGAATATCAAGAAGCAAAGGAGCAGGGCATCGAAACCAAGCCCGTTTTGATAGGCGTTTTCACGCTGTTTAAGCTGGTTCATTTTAAGGATGAAAAAAGCAAAAATTTAGCCCAGAGCAAGCTAGCAGAGGCCTACACCGCGCTTTTACAAAGGCTCAACGAGCTGGGCGTGGAGTGGGTGCAGTTTGACGAGCCTTATTTGGTTTATGACCTGGATGCTAAAGAGATCGCTTTGTTTGAGGAGTTTTACGAGGAAATTTTAAGCCATAAGGGCGGGACAAAAATTTTGCTGCAGAGCTATTTTGGCGACTTGAGGGATCTTTACCCCTCCCTTTTGGGGAGCAAATTTGACGGCTTGGGGCTTGATTTTGTCGAGGGCAAGGAAAGCTTAAATTTACTCAAAGCGCACGGATTTAGCGATGAAAAAACACTCTTTGCAGGCCTTATCAATGGCAAAAATATTTACAAAAACAACTACAGCAAAAGCTTAGAGCTCGTTGAAAAAATACGCCAACACGCCTCAAACATCGTCCTCAACACATCTTGTTCGCTCTTGCACTCTCCCTATAGCGTCAAATTTGAAAGCAAGCTTGAAGATTCTTATCTTAAATTTTTTGCCTTTGCTGAGGAAAAGCTACAAGAGCTCAAGGAGCTAAAAATCATACTCAGTAGCGATGATCCAAAATCTCACCCACTTTTTAAAGCCAATATTGCCCTTTTTGAAAATACTCCTTCACGCTCGGATGCGGCCGTGCAAAAAAGACTACAAAATTTGAAAAAAGAGGACTTTGTGCGCTTGCCTGCTTTTGAGGAGCGCATTAGGGAGCAAAATGCGCTTTTAAATTTGCCCCCATTGCCGACTACGACCATAGGCTCATTTCCTCAGAGTGCGGATGTGCGCTCTACGCGCCTAGCCTTCAAACAGTCTAAGATCACCGCTGAAAATTACACAGAATTCAACCAAGGCAAAATCAAAGAATGCATCCAAATTCAAGAGGAAATCGGGCTGGATGTCTTGGTGCATGGCGAATTTGAAAGAAATGACATGGTTGAGTATTTTGGCGAGAATTTACAGGGCTTTTTATTCACGCAAAATGGCTGGGTGCAAAGCTACGGCACAAGATGCGTCAAGCCCCCTATCATTTGGGGAGATGTCTCCAGACTAAAGCCCATCACCGTTTCTTGGAGTCAATACGCCCAAAGCCAAAGCTCCAAGATAGTCAAGGGCATGCTCACAGGGCCTGTTACCATACTCAACTGGTCCTTCCCCAGAGAGGACATTTCCCTCAAGGAAAGCACCGAGCAAATCGCCCTAGCCATCAGGGATGAGGTTTTGGATCTTGAAGCGGCTGGCATTAAAATCATACAAATCGACGAGGCCGCCCTGAGGGAGAAGCTACCCCTTAGAAAAAGCGACTGGCATAGCGAGTATTTGGACTGGGCTATCCCCGCTTTCAATCTCGTCCACAGCGGGGTCAAAAGCACCACGCAGATCCACACTCACATGTGCTATAGCGAATTTAGCGACATTTTAAAAGAAATCGACGCACTGGATGCGGATGTCATTTCTTTTGAGGCCAGTCGTTCCAATTTGGAGCTCCTAGACACGCTCAAAGCCATACATTTTCAAACCCAGGTCGGTCCTGGCGTTTATGACATCCACAGTCCAAGAATTCCAAGCGTGGAGGAGCTTGTGCAAACGATGGAAAAAATCCTCCAAAAATTGCCCCGAGAGCAGGTGTGGATCAATCCCGATTGCGGCCTTAAAACAAGGGCTTACAAAGAGGTCGTCGCCTCACTTAAAAATTTAGTCAAGGCCACGCAGCAGGTGCGTGAAAATTTGTAGGAAAAAAGATGTGCAGCCTTTCTTTTGAAGTTTTTCCGCCGCGTTATGAGCAAAATCTTGACAATTTGAACGAAATTTTAGAAATTTTAAAAACGCTAAGCCCAGCCTTCATCAGTGTTACCTTCGGCGCGGGAGGCAGTGTGAACTCGACAAAAACTTTAGAAGTGGCCAGCCTCATACAAGATCTCTATCACATCCCAAGCATCGTTCACCTGCCCTGCATCCACTCAAGCAGGGAAAAAATTCAGGCCATCTTAACAGAATGCAAGGCAAGAAAACTGCGCAACATCCTCGCCCTGAGGGGAGATCTGTGCGGGGGCGTGGAGAAAAGTGCGGATTTTCACTATGCGAGCGATTTGATTTCTTTCATCAAAACTGAGGGGGAGTTTGAAATTTACGCCGCTTGCTATCCCGAAACCCACACCGAGTCCAAAGATGTCTTAAGCGATATAAATCATCTCAAATTAAAGGTCCAAGCAGGGGCAAAAAAGTTCATCACGCAGCTTTTCTACGATAATGAAGATTTCTACCGCTTTAAAGAAAGGATAGCGCTAGCGGGCATTGAGGCGCCCGTGTATGCTGGCATCATGCCCATCACTAGCAAAAGACAGGTGGAAAAAATCAGCTCCATGTGCGGGGCGAAGATCCCGCCCAAATTCGCAAAAATCCTCGATCGCTACGAGCACAATCAAAGTGCCCTCACCCAAGCCTCCATAGCCTACGCAAGCGAGCAAATCATAGACTTAATCGCCGCGGGAGTGGAGGGCATCCACCTCTACACCATGAACAAAACAGAAGCAGCTGTGAAAATTTACGAGGGCGTCAAAGAAGTGCTAAGAGACTAATGCCCCTCGCTCACGATGGTCGCGCCCGCCAAATAAACATAGGTCAAAATCATAAAAATGAAGGCCTGCAAAAAGGCCATGAAGGTCAAGAGCACATAGGCAGGAAGTGGCGCGATATAGGGCACTAGGGCTAAGATCACCGCCAAAAATAAATCATCGCCCTTGATATTGCCAAAGAGACGAAAAGAAAGCGAAATCACCCGCGAGATATGCGAGACGACTTCGATGGGAAACATTAGCGGCGCTAGAATTTTCACCGGCCCCATAAAATGCGCAAAATATTTCACAAGGCCCTGAGTGCGTATGCCCTCAAAATGATAATAAACAAAGACGATCAAGGCCAAAGAAAGCGTTAAATTCAAACTAGCGCTCGGCGAGTGAAAGCCGGGTATAATGCCGATGACATTACTGAAAAACACCACAATCCCCAAGGTCGCCACCAGGGGCAAATACCGCCGCGCTGCCCTCTCATCGCCCATGGTATCCCTGCCCATGGATAAAACGCCCTCCAAAAAGGCCTCGCCTAAATTTTGCATCCCCCGCGGCACAAGCTGCATGGAGTGCGTCGAAAATTTGGCGATGATGACGGCCATCAAAGCCACCAAGCCCAGATGAAAAAAATAAGAAAAGGTATGGCTAGCGTCTATAAAATCACTGAATAAAAACAAATCTTTCATCGTTTCCTTCCTTCCATCGTTTTCCTTAAAAATTTTTTAAATTAATCCAAAATTCTAGCTTATTGTTTCTTACAAAAAGCTATAATCGCAAAAAATTTTAAGGACGACCATGCCAAGCTATAGCTCCAAAATCAGCGAAGCCACCCTCATCAACAAGATCGCAAAAGATTTTTTCGCCGCCTTTGACACAAGCGATGATCTAAATTCTAACGTCGACCTCATCGTAGCGTCCAAAGGGGATCCGCTTTTTCGCGATTACTACTGCTTCATCGAGGCCAAAAAGGGCCACGCCGACAACACCCTCTCCCTCATCCAGCTCATCCTCACCGTGGGTAAGGCAAAAAAGCTCCCAAGTCCAAAATTCCTAGCCGCGCTCAACTGCGAGGAGATCGTCTTCATCCCCTTTCCAAAAATCCGCTTCATCTTCACCCAAAGCGATTTTAATTGGAATGTCCGCGCTAGCGATCATTGCAGCAAGGAATTCGCCCAAATGCAGGGCCTCATCAACGAAATTTTAAACCAAGAAAGGCTCAGCTACTCCTTCAGCAAGGACGAAAAAGAGCTCAAGCACTTCATCGCTTCAAATTTTCAAGGCAGCGGCGGGAGGTTAGAAATCACCGAGGACAATCTGGTCGAAGTGTATGAAAAATGGCTTGCGAATGTGCGAAATTCCATAGCAGTGAGGGACTGGGATGCCTTAAAAGCCTACCGTATCGTTGATGCGGACTTTTTCCTAGCCGATCTACTCTCCGAAAAAAACCAAACCTTAGCAAAAAAGCTCTTCGTCCTCTTGCAAAGCGATCATTACAAATACGACATCAAAAAAGATTCCCTTTTTGGCGAGGAGGCCAAAACGCTCCGATTCACCGACAAGCAAGCTGCCCACAAGGCCTTTTGGCGCCGCTATAAAAGGCCGCCCGATGAGAAAATTTGGGACACTCTCATCAAAAGGCGCGATCTGCTTTTGCCTAAGGATTTGCGCGAGAGGAAGGGGGCCTTCTTCACCCCGCCACAATGGGTCGTCAAAGCACATCAATACATCGCTCAGGCCTTAGGCGAGGACTGGTGGGAGCATTATGATTTGTGGGATCCTGCCGCTGGCACGGGCAACCTCCTCTCAGGGCTAAAAAATAAAAACATCTTCGCCTCCACCTGCGACGAGGGCGATGTGGGTGCCATGCAGACTAGGCGCAAGCTTGCAGGAGATGGGGCAAATTTAAAGGAAAATCACATTTTTAAATTTGACTTTTTAAACGACCCCCTGCCTTGCAGCCTGCATAGCGATCCTAAAAAGTATGCAAACCAGTGCTTTAATTGCAAAAATTTCAAGCCCGAAAGCACCACCCTCCCCCGCCCCCTCATCGACATCCTGCGCGATGAGCAAAGGCGCAAAAAGCTCATCATCCTCATCAACCCCCCCTACGCCGAGGCAGGAAATAAAAACAAAACGCACGATGCGGGAGTCAAGCACAAGGGCGGGGTAAGCACCCAAAACTCCACCTACGAGCGCTATAAAACGCAAATGGGCAAGGCTAGCAATGAGCTTTTTGCGCAGTTTTTCTTTAGGATGCATGAAGAAATTCCAGGCTGTATCCTTGCACAATTTTCAAAGTTGAAAATTGTGCAAGGGGCGAATTTTGCAAAATTTCGGGCCCATTTTCGGGCGCAATTTTTACGCGGCTTCCTCGTGCCAGCCGATACCTTTGACAATGTCCGCGGGGCCTTCCCTATAGGCTTTATGGTGTGGGATCTTGGCGCGAATGAAGCCATGCAAGAGTGCATCAGGCTTGATGTCTTTAGCCGGGCAAATCAGGCTTTGGGGGTTAAGAATTGCTATATTGATGCAAAATTCCTCTCATCTTTTGGAAAAATCACTCTCGAAAAAGATGAAAAAATTTTGGGATATTTTGCAGCTAAAGGCAATGACTTTCAGCACCAAAATAGTACATTTATAGAAAACGCAGAAAAACCAAGACCACCCTCAGGCGGGGTTAATATCTATTTTAGCGCGCGTAATCTCCTGCAAATTTGCATTTCTTTCGCCATCCGCCACGCCATCCCGGCCTCGTGGATCAATGATCGCGAGCAGTTTTTGTGGCCAAATGACGCGTGGGTAAAGGACAAAGAATTCCAGCACGACTGCCTCGCCTTTGCACTCTTTCACAAGCAAAACCGCATCGTCTCCGCCGCAGATGGCACCAACCACCTCATCCCCTTTTCTAGCGATGAAGTGGGCGCCAAAGAGAGCTTTAAGTCTGAATTTATGCGTGAATTTTTAGCGGGGAAGATAAAACTTCAAAAAGCCGCCGCCAAAGCCAAAAGAACTTTTGCCCGATGAAGAGCCAGGGGCCCAATTTCCCCAGTGGCAATTTGAGCCAAAGGGGCCGCTAGAATTTAGCCCCGAGGCGGGGGCCGTTTTTGAGGCCGGGCGGGCGCTTTTTGCCTACTATCACGGGCTTGAGAAAGAGCGCTTTTTTCACGCACCCTACAATGCTAACGCTAGCCTTTATGAGATCAAGGAATTCTTTCAGGGCCGGAGCAAAACAGGCAAGATGAACCCCCCAGCAAAGTGCCAGGATGAGCGCTACAAGGAGCTTTTAAGCGAGCTGAATAACTGCCTTTTGGATCTAGCGAAAAAAATCAAGCCTAAAATTTATGATTATGGCTTTTTGCGAGAGTGATGGACCCCCGGCCCCTGCGGTTTGCCCTCGCTGAGTCTCTTGCGCTGAGTCTGCGCTCGCCAAGGCCCCTCACGCTTCGCCACTCTTCTCGCTGCACACCGCCTACACTTTCCTCCGCCGCTTCGCCACTCTCGCCCTGCCTCAAAGCGCCGAGAATTCCCCTACATCCACTCCAAAACCTGAGAAAGCTCTTTTGCCACGAAGCACTTTGGCCCCACATCCTCCAGAGGTTTGCTCGGGACGATGGCGTTTTTAAATTTTTGCATCTTAGCCTCCCTAAGTCGCGCGTCCAGACTAAAAACCTCCCGCAGCTCGCCGCTTAGCCCAAGCTCACCGATGAAAACGCACTCCCTGCTCAAGGGGCGATTTTTAAAGCTAGAAACGATGGCCGCGACCACCGCCAAATCCGCCGCCGTCTCACTCACCCGCACCCCGCCACTGACATTGATGAAGACATCATAACGCCCCAGCGGAAGCTCAAGCTTCCTCTCCAAAAGCGCCAAAAGCATATCGAGGCGGTTGCGCTCATAGCCTGTGGCCGAGCGCTTGGGGTAAGCACTCTCGCACACCAAAGCCTCGATTTCTAGCACCAGGGCACGACTGCCCTCCATCACCACGCAAAGCGCACTTCCCGCGCCCTTGCTTGCCCGCCTGAAAAAGCGCCCGGCCAAATCCTTCGCGCTCACAAGCCCACGCGGACTCATCTCAAAAATCCCCACCTCGCTCGTGTTACCAAAGCGGTTTTTAAAGCCGCGCAGTAGGCGAATTTCCTTAGTCGCATCGCCTTCAAAATAAAGCACCACATCCACCATATGCTCCAAAACCCGAGGCCCAGCGATCGCGCCCTCCTTAGTGATATGCCCGATGATAAAAACGCTCACATTACGCTGCTTGCTCACGCGCATAAGCTCAAAAGTGATTTCACGCACCTGCGTTATAGAACCTGCGGCGGAGGCGATTTTCTCACTATAAAGGGTTTGAATGGAATCGATAATGAGGACATTGTAGGGACGCTTTTCAAGCTCGGCTAGGATATTTTCAAGGCAAAGCTCAGTGAGGAGAAAAAGCTCAGCCGCATCAGCTCCAAGCCTGTCAGCCCTGAGCTTGATCTGGCTCTTGCTCTCCTCCCCACTCACATAAAGCACGGCGGAATTTTCTTGTGCTAAATTGGCAGCAATTTTAAGTAAAAGCGTTGATTTTCCCACGCCCGGACTACCACCGATGAGGATTAATGACCCCTCAACAAGCCCTCCGCCCAAAACCAAATCAAGCTCCGCATCGCCCGTGCTTTTACGGCTCAAACTCTCAAGCTCCACCTCAGAAATGCAAACCGCCTCACTGGCTTTATGGGTGTGTTTGGCGCTTTCTTTCAGGACTTGAATTTGCTCTTTTTTTAATTCTAAAAAGCTATCCCACGCCCCACACTCTGGGCATTTGCCTAGCCATTTTGCCTGCTGAT
Organism: Campylobacter sp.; assembly: GCF_030528245.1. Classification (GTDB taxonomy): domain Bacteria; phylum Campylobacterota; class Campylobacteria; order Campylobacterales; family Campylobacteraceae; genus Campylobacter_D. Next base: position 348 of record NZ_JAUMZG010000034.1, on the reverse strand, counting down.
TACCACAATGCTGGCATTCAAAGAGAATTTTATTTTTCGCCATTTTTGACCTCGCTCATGCTAGAAATTTCGGGGGAAAGTTTGAGCGAGAGGGAAGTTTTTGAAGGGGAGAAATTTTCTGGCGGAAGGACAGAACCTCGCTGAGAGGAAGTTTTGGGCGAGAGGAATTTTCTGGCGGAAAGATATACCCTCGCTGCAAGCTGAGAAGGTGAGATTTAAGACGCTAGAATTTGTGAGGGTTGGATTGAAAGCGCTAAGAAATTTAAGGGTAAGGTTTAGAGTTTTCACAATTTTCCTTTGATAATTTTGCGATATTTTAACCCCTTTGACTTTAAAAAGGGCTTTTTA
>NZ_JAUMZG010000033.1 GCF_030528245.1 Campylobacter sp. | reverse complement strand
TGGTTTTTTGCTAGGTTACCGCAAAGATGAAAGAATGAATTTTACCCTCAAAGCTGTAAAAACGCTAGATGAGCTTAAAAATGGCGATTTTAAGGCGGTGAAAAAATATTCTTCTAAAAAATTTGAAAAGAAAAATGACTACACAAAAGAGCCTATGGAATTTGAAAAAAACATTATTGAGCTTGATTTGAGTCGCTTGAATCGTGAAATCATCTACGAAATCCACGAAATGGCCAAAAACGCCCACAATCCTAACGAAAAAGGCAACAAAAAACTCGTCCTAAAGGTCATCAGTACGGGTTCTTGTTTGCTTTATCATACGGATTTTGTCATCTCCGATAGCGCGAGTGAGAAAATTCTAAAAAAATATGTGTGCTAACGCGCATATTTACTAAAAGTAACAAAATAGCTAGATTTCAAGCCGATCGAATCGCTCATCGGGCTAAGGCTATGTTACTTTTTGTTAGAACCAAGCGCGAAACTCAAAAAAATTCCCCCATTTTTTCATCTTCACTCAAGCTTTGCATTAAACTACAAGTATTGATTTTCTTAAGAAAGGTGGATTATGAAGCCAACGCAAAGCCAACAAAAAGCCCTAAAAGACTTTGAAAATTTCATTTCAAAAAGAAACACCATTTCGCTTTCCTTCTCCCTAGTCATACTGATCGCTTATTATGCCTTCATACTGTGCGTGGGCTTGATTCCCGATGTTTTGGGTTATAGAGTGGGCGATACGGCCATCAGCTTGGGGATTGTATCTGGGCTTGGCATCATCTTTCTTTGCGTCATCAGCACAGGGATTTATGTTTTCATCGCCAATTCCTTTTTCGACTCAGAAAATTCTCGCCTCATCGAAGAGCTTGAAAAAAACGATCTCATCGACTCACTCAAAGAGGGCAAAATCAACTACAAGGATCGGCAATGAAATTCCCACTTCTCCTAGCACCCACTAGCATTTTCGCAGCGGGTTTTGATTTGGCAGTTAGCGCGCAAAGAGAGCTTAACATTGCAGCCATCGTGATGTTTTTGGGCTTCACTGTGGTAACCTTGCTCATTACTTATTATTCCAACAAAAAATCCCAATCCATCGGCGCATTCTACACCGCTGGGGGCAATATCAGCAGCTTTCAAAACGGCCTAGCCATCGCGGGCGATTACATGAGTGCGGCGAGTTTTTTGGGCATCACCGCCCTGATTTTCACCAATGGCTTTGATGGATTGATTTATTCTGTGGGATTTTTGGTGGGTTGGCCCATTATTTTATTTTTGATCGCTGAAAAATTTAGAAATTTAGGCAAATTCACCTTCGCCGACATCGTAGCCTACCGCTTAAGCTCAAAGCCCATACGCGTCATCTCTGCCATCTCCGCCTTAAGCGTGGTTATCTTTTACCTCATCGCGCAGATGGTAGGCGCCGGACAGCTCATACAATTGCTTTTCGGGCTACCCTACAAATTCGCCGTTATTTTGGTGGGGATTTTGATGATTTGCTATGTGGTTTTTGGCGGGATGCACGCTACAACTTGGGTTCAAATCATCAAGGCGATCTTGCTCCTAGCAGGCGCATCTTTCATGGCCTTTATGGTCATTTATCTTACGAATTTTGACCTCAAATACTACACAGATTTAGCCGTCTCCAGCCATCCCAAAGGAGAGGCCATCATCAGGCCCGGCGTCTTCTTACCTGACACCATCTCAGCCCTTTCTTTAGGACTAGCCTTGATGTTTGGCACGGCAGGACTGCCCCACATTTTGATGCGCTTTTTCACCGTCAAGGACGCCAAAGAGGCTAGAAAATCTGTATTCTACGCCACAGGCTTCATCGCCTATTTTTACATTCTAACCTTCATCATAGGCTTTGGCGCCATAGCGCTTTTATACTCAAACAGCGCCCTCATCAATCCAGACGGGAGCTTTGCGGGGGCTAACAATATGGTCGCCATCATCCTAGCGGAGGTTTTGGGCGGGGATATATTTTTGGGCTTCATTTCGGCCGTGAGCTTTGCGACCATCCTAGCCGTAGTGGCGGGGCTGACCATCTCAGGAGCCGGCGCCATCAGCCACGACCTCTTCGTCAATGCGATAAAAAATGGAAAATGTGATGCGAAAACACAAATGCGCGTGACCAAATCCTCCATACTCATACTGGGTTTTCTCGCCATAGTTTTGGGCTTTGTTTTTGAAAATCAAAATGTCGCCTTCATGGTAGGACTCGCCTTTGCCATCGCCGCTAGCGTCAATTTTCCCATACTGTTTTTAAGCATTTATTTTAAGGATTTGACGAGCAAGGGGGTTTTCTGGGGGGGCTTGATAGGACTCATCACGGTGGTTTCTCTGGTCGTTTTAGGGCCTGGGATTTGGGTGAAGAGCTTTGGTTTTGACTCGGCGATTTTCCCTTACGAGCACCCTGCGATTTTCACCATTCCTCTCACCTTTTTCTTGATCTATGTCCTTTCAAAATTGGATCGTTCAAAACGCGCACAAATCGATAGAATGGGCTTTGATGCTCAAAATTTCAGGGCTCAAAGCGGCGTGGGTATAGAAGGCGCCCTGGAGCATTGAAATTTAAACCGCACGGCCCTGATAAAACACCTCAGGGCCAACTCCTCCCTAAAGCCTATCTTGTAATAAATAACCTCATTCAAATAAAGGCGGATTTTATGACTGCAAATGTTGCGATCCTGCGCGTAGTTTTCAAGGATGTAGCGGGGAATTTTTATCTTTTTTTGCGTGAAATTTTTTAAAATCTTCGCATAAATGATCTTTTTTTGTGTGCAAGAAAATCTGGCAAACACAAAGGGCAGCCCCGTCTTTTCATACCACAAGGCGCACAAATCCACATACCTATCCTCATCTTGACAATAAAGCGCCAAGGCCCTATCGCCGATGATAACCCTACCCCTAGCCCCCAAAATTTCAGCCAAAGCATTTGAACTTGCCGAGCTCAAATCCTTTTGCATTGGGGTATTTTTTTCCACCAAAACGCTCCAAACATGCCCGCGCGCACAAATTCCTAGATTGAGATTTTTGTATTTTTTCCTCGCACTCTCTATGCTTGAAACAAAGGCCGCGTCAATGCGGCGATAAAACAGGTCCTTATTGAGCTTACTTGGCACGGCTTTTTTATACTCAAACGCCGCCTTAAAGCCATTGGGCAGGGGATATTTTTTAAGATAAATGTGAAGCGGCAAGAGATTGATGTAGTCAATTTTTCCAAAAATCATCAAGGCGCCTTGAAATTTAACGACAAACCCTCGCAAAATTTCACAAATGCCCCCACCCTCACCCTACACACCTCAACGCCCAAAAATTCCAGCACCTCAAAGATGCTAGGACTGACCGCAGCGCCCGTGAGGGCAATGCGCAAGGGCTGGGCTAAATCCTTAAGCTTGGCCCCTCTTTTTTCCAAAAAGCCATGCGCAAGCTCCTCAAATTCCAACGCACCACGCTCATCCCTCAAAGACTCCGCAAATTCACGCAGTAAAATCAAGGCCTTCGCATCCACAAATTTCGCCACCGCCGCCGCGTCATAATGCTGGGGCCTTTCTAGGATGCTTTTTGCGCCGCAGATGATGTCGCGCAGGGTTTTGGCGCGCTCTCTTAAAAGATCCAGTAAAAATCCCCCCCGCTCCACAAGGCTCAAATCAAACCCCAAGCCCTTCAAATGCCTGTTTATCTCCTCAAAAGGCAGGGTTTTGATGTAGTGCGTGTTGAGCCATTCTAGCTTTTTAAAACTATACGAAGAGGCGCTTTTGCTGATGTGATGCGGGTCAAAAAGCCTCTCAAGCTCCCGCAGAGAAAAGATCTCCTCATCATGATGTCCCCAGCCCAAACGCACCAAAAAATTCAGCAGGGCCTGGGGCAAAATCCCCATATTTTTATACGCCATCACATCCATCGCGCCGTGCCTTTTGGAGAGCTTCTTGCCGTCCTCACCGTGTATCATCGCCACATGGAAAAATTGCGGAATTTCAAAGCCCAAGGCCTCATAAAGCACGATTTGCTTGGGGGTGTTGGAAAGATGATCATCCCCCCTTATCACGGCGCTAACGCCCATCAACGCATCATCGACCACCACGCAAAAATTATAAGTCGGGCTCCCATCACTTCTGGCGATGATGAAATCATCCATAATGTCATCATAAGCGAAGCGAATTTCGCCCTTGATGCCATCCTCAAAGACAAGCTCACCACTCTCAGGCGCTCTCAGGCGCACCACGGGGCAGACGCCCGCCGGTGGCTCACCGCTAAAATCCCTATACCGTCCATCGTATCTGGGGCGCTCCTTTCTCGCCTCCTGCTGCTTTCTTAGCGCGTCAAGCTCCTCCTTGCTCATGTAGCAGTGATACGCCCTGCCCTCGTCTAGGAGTTTTTGGATGAATTTTTCATAGATCGCAAAGCGCTGCGACTGGTAGCTGGGCTCTGCGTCATAGTCCAAACCGCACCACTCAAAGGCCTCGATGATAGCCTTTGTCGCTGCTGCGCTGTTGCGTTTGAGGTCGGTATCCTCGATGCGCAGTAGAAATTTGCCCCCATTTTTTCGGGCGTAAAGATAATTATAAAGCGCCGTTCTCAAGCCGCCGATGTGCAAAAAACCTGTGGGAGATGGGGCAAAACGCGTGGTGAGTTTTTTTTGCATCCTTTGCCTTTTCGTAAATTTTGGTCGCTATAATGCATTGTTTTTTTAAATAAAGGGTTAGAGCACATGATGAAATTTTTGTTGGTTTTGGTTTTTTGGGTGGGTTTTCTTGAGGCTGCGGTGCTAAATTCCATCGCTGTGGTTGTGGAAAAAGAGCCCATCACGCGCTATGATTTGGAGCAGGTGATGAAAATTTCAAAACTCTCGCGCGAGCAGGCTCTAAGGGTGCTGATCGAAGAAAAGCTTGAAATTTCACAAATGAAGCGCTTTGGCATCGTCGTCAATGAGCTTGAGATCGATGGGGCGATTTCTAAAATCCTCAAGCAAAGCGGCATGAATTTGAAACAGTTTAAGGCCTCGCTTGGGGGGCAAAGCTATGAGCAGTTTCGATCCAGATTGAAAAAAGATTTGGAAAAAAGAAAGCTTTACGAGCAAATCGCTAATCTTTCAAAGGCTGATTTTAGCGATGAGGGGGCAAGGAAATTTTTTGAAGCGCATAAAGAAAAATTTACTTTTTATACGCGCATTGGGGTGAAGATTTACCGCTCAAACGACCAAAATAGCCTAGAATCCATCAAAAATTCAAAAGGCGCCGGGGGCGATTTTAAAGAGGTCTTGCTGGATACACACAACGCAGACCCTAGACTTTTGGGACTTTTATCGGGACTTAGGGTGGGGGAATTTTCCCCCGTTTTAAACGGAAAAAGCGGCTATGAGCTTTATGAGGTGAGAAGTAAAAACAATCCGCAAAGCCCTGATTTTGAGCAGATTAAAGAGAGGGTTTTGAGTGCCTATGTTAGCGAGCAAAAGCAAAATTTCGTGCAAGATTATTTTAACAAATTGCGCTCAAATGCCGACATAGAGTATTTTTGAGTGCTAAATTTTATCCTTTCAATTTGCTAGCCCTGCAATTTTCAAAAGCCCATCGCACTCAAAATTCTCCCTCGCATCAGTCGCTTTCGCCTCTGCTAAACGCCCAAAAGCCCACAAAGCTCCCACTCATCACCCGGGCTCAAAGCTAGCTTTTCGCGAAAAGCAATTTCCATAACGAAGGGATTTCTCAGCCAACCCCACCCGCTAAAACGCTCTTTTTCCTCGCTAGCTTTTCACGCCAAAGGTATCGCGTCTTTCTCAATTCGCTTTTTTGAAGGATGCAAGCAGGATCGATACCCCCGTCATTTTTCCATCGCGTAGAATTTTTTAACAATTCATGATCCCGATCGCTGCAATTTTCCCTCACGCATCCAGACCATTCCCCTCACAACCCCCCCATCGCCTCCAGCACAGAAAGGTCCATCCACAGGACGCATCCAATCTTCTCGTAGCTAACGCTTTTGGCAAAGGCTTAGAGCGTGGGCGTTTATATTTCGTTAGCTCCACCAGCCACGCTCTCAAACAGACGAAATCCACCCACAAAGGCCGATGGCTTAAAACGCCAGCCATCTCCCGAGGCCACCATCACCCCTCGTTCGCTTGCCTTAAGGTCAGCTCTCGTTATTTACCCCCATCGCCCCCCAGCACCCTACGATATTGTGGGTCAAAAAAACAAATTTTGACACCCTCATCCTCAAGAAAGCTTAAAAATTCAAGTCCCCCTTTGAAACGCAATCACTGCCTTGCAAGATAATTTGTATCGTAATCATTGCTTATAAAATCAGGATTTTCCATCATAGAAAGATGAAAATCACGCGTGGTTTTAATCCCCCCAACAATAAGCTCATGCAAGGCCACCTTCATCTTAGCGATGGCCGTATTTCTATCCTCCCCCCAAACCACGAGCTTGCCTATCATTGAGTCATAATAAGGCGGCACCGCATAGCCCTCATAGCAGTGGCTTTCCATCCGAACATTACGCCCAGCTGGTGGGATATATTTGGTGATTTTACCCGGACTTGGCAGGAAGGTTTTAGGATCTTCAGCCGTGATGCGACACTCTATGGAATGCCCACAAAGCTTGATGCTCTCTTGACTTGGCAGGGCATAACCCTCGGCGACCCTTATCATCAGCTCGATGATATCAAGACCACTCACCATCTCACTCACGCAGTGCTCCACCTGAAGTCGCGTATTCATCTCTATGAAGTAAAAATCCAAATTCTTATCCACCAAAAATTCAAAAGTCCCCGCCCCCTCATAGCCTATGGCTTTTGCCGCTTTGACAGCTGTTTCGTGTAATCTTATTCTTGTCTTTTCATCAAGCAAAATAGCAGGACTCTCCTCTATAAGCTTTTGATGCCTCCTTTGCATCGAGCAGTCCCTCTCCCCGATGTGCACGATATTGCCAAAGCTATCGCCGATAACCTGCACCTCGATGTGGCGGGGGTTTTGGATGTATTTTTCCATATACATCGTCCCATCCCCAAAGGCCGTCATCGCTTCGCTCTCTGCTGACCAGTAGGCCTTTTCGAGGTCCCTCTCACCCTCCACCACGCGCATACCCCGGCCGCCTCCGCCCGCTGCTGCCTTTAAGATCACAGGATAGCCGATTTCTTTGGCAAGTTTCTTAGCCGCCTCCACGCCCTTTAGCGCCCCATCACTTCCGGGGATCACAGGCACACCCGCCCTTTGCATCACTTGCTTGGCCTTGCTTTTATCGCTCATCAAATTCATCGCCTCCACGGAGGGTCCTATGAATTTGATATGATGCTTGGCACAAATTTCAACGAAATTTTGATTCTCGCTCAAAAAACCATAGCCCGGAAAGATCGCATCCGCCTCCGCGATCTCGGCCGCGGTGATGATGGCTGGGATGTTAAGATAGCTCTCCGCACTCCTTGCCTTACCGATGCAGATGTTCGCATCGGCGTATTTGAGATAGAGGGCGTCCTTGTCCGCCTCAGAATACACGCAAATGGCCCTCTTTCCCATCTCCTTGATGGTTCTTAGGGCTCTGAGGGCGATTTCTCCGCGATTGGCGATTAAAATGCTTTTGATTTCCATTTATAGTTTCTCCACAGAAAATAAGGGCATCCCAAATTCCACAGGCTGCCCATCCGCGACCAAAACCTCAACGATGCGGCAATCAAATTCCGCCTCAAGCTCGTTCATGATCTTCATCGCCTCGATGATGGCTATGGTGTCGCCCTTTTTCACGGTGGAGCCGACCTTGACAAAGGGCGCTGCGCCCGGGCTTGGCGCCTGATAAAAAGTGCCGACCATAGGGCTTTTGATGCTGGGCTTGTTGGGCTTGGTTTGGCTAGGATGGGCTTCATTGACGACATTGACATTAATGGGCTGGGCAGTGGGTGGGCAGACGGGGGCAGGAATTTCACAATGCGCCTCCTTTTCAAGCTCGATCTCAAAGCCGTTTTGATGCCTGATCTTAATCCTGCTGATTTTGGCTTCGGTGAAAAGCTTCATCAGTTCTTCAATCTCTTCTTTTGTCATAAATTCTCCTAAATTTCCAAAACTTAAATCTTGCATTATATTAAAAAACTTAAACAATTTCGTTTGAAATTTGATTGCAGGCCGTTAGGGCACATAGCGGGCGCTGAAATTTTACGCACTTGGGCTATAATCTGCCCACAATTTCAAACTCAAAAGGGCAAAACTATGGGCTTAAAGGCGGACAACTGGATAAGACAAATGGCGCAGGATCACCAAATGATCGAGCCATTTTGCGAGGCCAATATCGGCAGGGGCGTTGTGAGCTATGGGCTTTCAAGCTATGGCTACGATATACGCGTGGGTCGGGAATTTAAAATCTTCACCAACATCAACTCCACCGTCATCGACCCTAAAAATTTCCTCGAGGCCAATGTGGTCGATTTCGTGGGCGATGTGTGCATCGTGCCGGCCAATTCTTTCGCCCTAGCTCGCACTATAGAGTATTTTAAGATGCCTGATGATGTTTTGGCGATTTGTCTGGGCAAGAGCACTTATGCAAGATGTGGCATCATCGTCAATGTAACGCCCTTTGAGCCGGGCTTTGAGGGGCATATCACCATTGAAATTTCAAACACCACCCCCCTACCGGCTAAAATCTACGCCAATGAGGGCATCGCGCAAGTGCTGTTTTTGCAAGGCGATGGCCCCTGCGATACCACCTACAAAGACAAAAAAGGCAAGTATCAAAAGCAAAAAGGTATCACCCTGCCTAGAATTTTGAGATAAGACAAACCTGCAAACTGAATGATAGGCAAAAATGATCGATCAAAAAATTATCAAAATTTTAAACCTTTTTCTCGCTGACGATGTTGATGATATTATCCCCCACCATGACGGCGATTTTAGCCATAAATTCCTCAGGACTTGTGAAGCCCACGCAGGAACAGTTGATCTCCCCTAGCACATATTTATCCTTGCCATTGGCATCGGTATCGAGGATAAAGTCCGCCGTCCAAATGAGCGGCAAATCATAATTTCCAAGTCTTGCGCGTATATCAGGAAGCTGGCTTAAAAACCAATCGATAAGCCCCTGCCACACGCCCGGCTCATCGTAGCGGTATTTCGCCCCGCTAAAGAGGGTCGCAGAAAAGGCATCCCCGCCCTCAGCTGGCTTTTTATGCACGACATAAACGGGCGTTTTGTAAAGCATCAAAATGCGAATTTCACCCTCTTTAATGCGCGGCAAAAAGGTCATATCCACGAGCATGCCATTATCTCCCACGAGATAATGCTCACAAAAGTCCATAAATTCGCCAAGCTCCCTCTCCTCGGAGTGATTATCTTTGGCCTCTGTGCAGATAATCTTCGTATCAAGCGGGAGGCTTTGAGTGCTGTTGTAGCCATTAGCGTCCTTCAAACGCACCCGCCAAATCCCCTCGCCCGTGGAGCCTCTGTTTTGTTTCAAAACGCGCTCACCCTTAGCTAGGGTCGTTGGGAAGGTCTTTTTAAAATCGTGCTTATCACCCCAAGCCACGCCTATCCTCGCCGCCTCCTGCCTGTCGTAGTAGGCGTAGGTATCATCGGGCACAAGTTCCGTGCAAGCAAGCTTAGTCAGCGCGTCCTTCGCCCCATAGCCTATCATTGCGTCCGGATGGGGCATACCCACAAGCCCCGCCTCACAAAGCGAGCGCAAGACATCAAAATAAAGCTTTTCTTCCTTGAGATTGCCCGGATTGACACGAGAAACATAACCATCGGCCGTGTTTTTAACCCGCTCGTAAATTTCATTGCGCGCCGCCTCATCGCGTAAAATTTCATCGTCAAAAAAAACAACCTCAGCGCTCCAGCCCTTATCTTTCAGGGCATTGACCATAGGCATCGTATCCTTTCTATACCCATCGGGCCCCTTATCACTGCCGCCTCTTGCCTCGAAAAAAACAATATTTTTTTTCATTTTGACTCCTTTAAGATTTCCATAATTATTCCACAAAAAACATTGCAAAGATTAAACAATCACAAAACGATTCTGTTGCAAAGTGTCCCTAAATTTTCAATCTCACACCGCACCTCATCGCCCTCTTTTAAAAATTGCGGCGGACAAAGTCCCATCCCCACGCCGCTAGGTGTGCCCATTGAGATGATGCTGCCAGCAAGGAGGCGCATCCCGCTACTTAGCTCCTCCAAAACATAGCCGATGTCAAAAATGAAATTTTTTGTGTTGTCGTTTTGCCGCAGCTCCCCATTGACAAAGCTTTTAAGCGCAAGCTCAGGCGGATAAGCCACCTCATCGCTTGTCGTGATGTAGGGTCCCATCACCGTGCTCCCCTCAAGGCTTTTAGCGCGGTAAAATTGCTTGTGTTTGCCCTGCAAATCCCTCGCAGAAATGTCGTTGATGATGGTGTAGCCAAAAATGTAAGCGGGCGCGTCCTCGGCCTTGATTTTATAAGCCTCCCTGCCTAAAATCACAGCCAGCTCGCATTCATAATCAAGCTCCTTTGTAACCGCATCGTGAAGGGGGATTTTCCCAAAGGGCGCGGTGGCGTGATTGACCCTTTTGCTAAAATACACGGCATTTTCGCGCCTTTCAAATTTCTCGCCCCTAAATTTAGCCGACTCCTTAGCGTGGGCTAAAAAATTAATCCCCAAGCAAATCACATCCTGCAGAGGCTCGGGGATGGGGGCTAGGAATTTTTCCTGCGCCAGGTCGATGGCAGGGGCGCTCTCCACCTGCTCCTTTGTGAGTTTGAAACTGGCAGAATTTAAAATCAAATCGTTCATATCCTTAAAACAAAGCCCCAAATCCCTGAGGCAAACCACTTGTTTTTTTGCATTCAAAACGCCCAAATGCCTCTCATCCCCCCAGCTAAAACAAACAAATTTCATGGCTTTTTTATCCCTTCTAGCGGGGGAAAATTCTCAATGTAAATGCTGCGACTTGGGAAGGCAAAGCTCAGTCCGTTTTTCTCAACGATGCGCATAAACTCAAGCATCAAAGCCTGTCTGGCCTCCCTAAATTTCTCCGCTGAAATGGTTTTAGTGTAAAAATAAAGCTCGATATTGATGCTGCTCTCCCCAAAATCACTCAAGGCCACATAGCAGTCGTTTTTGTAACCCTCAAGGTCGTTGATGGAAACTAAATTTTGGCGGTATTTTGCCGAGCGATCGCCGTATTTTAGGGCGCTATCGCTGGGTTGAGCCACTAGGGGGCTGGTTTTTAAAAGCTCCTTCAAATCCGCCACGCAAGCCTCCAATTTTTCAGGCGTGGCATCATAGCCCACACCCAAATACATCTTCACATGCCGCCCTATGCGCCTTTTGCTCCAGTTTTTGATGTTGGCGCCCATGATGATGGAGTTGGGCAAGAAAACCAAAGAATTGTCAAAGGTCCTGATGGTCGTCTTTCTAAGTCCCGTTTCCACTACCGTGCCCTCGACGCCGTCGATTTCTATCCAGTCGCCTTGATTGAAGCTATCATCAAACAAAAGCAAAATGGAGGCGAAAAAATTTGCGATGATGTCCTTGGTCGCTAGGGCTACGGCGAGGCCGCCTATACCGAGTGAGGCGATGATGGCGGAGATGTTGAAGCCAAGCTGGGCGAGGACGAAAAGGAAGGCGATGACGATGATGACGAAGTATAAAATTTTGATGACTAAATTCACCACTTCTTTCTTGCCGCTTTTTTGTGCGAGCTTGGAGACCAAAACCACGCCATAGCCGTCCAAGACGCCCAAGATGAGCCAAGCGATGAAGATGGCATAGATGATGTGAAAGGCGTTGCTGATGCTGATATTTACGGGTGCGGGGTAAAGGGCTATGGTGAGGCAGAGGCTGGCCGCGTAAATGACGAGCAGGAAGCCTACGGGCTTTTTGATGTTTTCTATGAAGATGCTTTTGATGTCATCGGCGTCCATTTTGTTGCGGTAGATGAGCTTGACAAGGAGGAAATACACGATGTGGGAGAAAAATTTCCGCAGGGACATGAAAAAAGCTAAAACGAGCAGGGAAATGACGATCTTGCCTAAATTTATCGCCTCGATGCCCGCACTTTGATTGATCTTATCGATCCACTTTTGCAGGGCTAGGATGCTGAAAAGGTAGTTGCTCTCTAGCAAGTGGGCGTTGTTTCTTAGGTATTTTAAAATTTCCACATAGGATGCGAAGGTATCCTCGATGAGCGCTTCTTTGCTGTTGATCTTTTCAAGCTCGTTTGAGTGGGTGATTTTTGCCTTATAGGCGCTTAAATTCGCGCTTGAAATCCCCTGCAAATCGCTCATCGCCTCATCAATAAGCCCCACCATCTCCCTGCTACTCGCGGCATTTTCAAAGAGCTTTTTGAGCTTGACTAAGGCGCTGTAAAAATACTCAATCATCTGCAAATGTATCAAATCAAGGCTCGCATTCATATGGACGAAGGGCTGATTTTTGCTTTTTTGCTGCAGCTCCTTTAAATTTTTCTTCGTTTTTAGAAATTTATCGGTGGACTCCTGACTGATTTTTTGCGTAACGACAATTTTGGGTATCTCCCTCAAAATGGCATCCTTCTCATCCTCAAGCTCGGTTAAAATTTGCCGGTAAGCGCTAGAATTTCCATCCGTTTGCTCATATTCTTTCATCTTGCGGTTTAAAAGCACATAGCCCTCGATCCGATTAAAAAGCGCATCCTCAGTCCTCGCAGAGCCCTCCTCACCGGGCTCCTGCGCCCAGATGCAAAGCACACACAGCGCCAAAAGAATGATTTTTTTCATGGATTTTTCCTGTTTTGGATTAGGGTGAAGATTTTTTTCTTCAAGTCATACTCATAAATCTCACCCGTTTCGATGATGTAATACCAAGCGTGAACTTCTATTTTGCCCTCATCCAAAGCCTCCTTCACTCCGGGATAGCTGAGGATATTTTGCAAAGAATTGACCAAATTCAGCTTCTCCGTCAGCCACGTCCGCATCGCCAAATCCTCCCCTGCAAAGAGCAAAACATCCCTCCTTATCGGCTCGAGCATCATGAGCCATTTTTTGACATTGGGCGTTTGTGCAAATTCCTCCTCGCCACGATACAAGGCCTGACAACCCCCGCAATTACTATGCCCGCAAACCACGATATTTTTGATGCGCAGGGTCGTTAGAGCGTATTCTATGGCCGAAGTGGTCGCCAGATAGTCACTTCCCACGCGATAAGGCGGGATGATGTTAGCGATGTTGCGGATGACAAAGAGCTCACCAGGCCCGGTATTTGTGATGAGATTAGGGATAACTCTAGAATCAGAGCAGCCGATGAAGAGCGTGTGGGGATTTTGCCTATATTTTAGGCTTTCAAAAAGCTTCGCATGCTCCTTAAAATCTTCCTGCATGAATTTAATCGCACCACTGATAAGATCGTCCATAATCCACCCTCAAAACAAAATCGCGCGATTATAGCAAATTTAATCAAGCCTCAAATCCTCCCCCGTCGCTAGAATTTCTCGCCCATATCCAACCAAATCTCACTCGCGCCCAGCAGTTTCCATCCCGTCCCAGCCTCTCACCGCCCTTTCCCATGCCCCGCACACGCGGCCATCTCCGTCAAAATTTGCATCTGCCCGCGCCAATTTTCGCGGCCTGAAAATTCCGCCCCTCGCACCCGCCCCCTCGCGCAGTGTCCCCCAACCCTCTTCTGCTAGAATTCCCCAGCGTCAAATCCGACGGCCGCTAAATTTTCGCCATCGCGCGACTGATTTCTCCCCGCCCAAACCCCTCCAGAAGTCTCAGCGTCCTTCGCGTAAGAATTCCCATCACCCAGAAAATTCCACCCGCCGCGCCCAAATCTCCCCGTCGCCGTTTGGATCGCCTCACAGTCTGGGCAGGTTTTGAAATCGCCCATCAAAAGGGCAAAATTTCACGCTTTGGCCCAGATTTTCCACTCCAATGGCTGGGCTTGATGGATCTGGCTCGCTTGGCTTTGTCGCCCGCGCAAATTCCCGCGCCCGTGCTAGATTCGCACCAGTCCCAGCCAGCGGCCTGAAAATTCCCCCGCACCGCCCCTTCACCCGCCCGCAGCGCCCCCAAACCCCGCGCAGATCCTCTCAAACTCCGCATAATGCTTCCACGAGGCCACGATGTCGGGGCGCTTTTGCTTGATGTCGGCTAGCTCGGCGTCGAAGGCCTTTTTGTATTGCAGGGCTAGGTCCCTATTTTTCTCAAAATACTCCAGTACCTGCGCCTCGCTAAGCAGCTTTTTAGCCTCCGACTCCACCCTCTGCAAATAATGCCGATAAAGCCCCCGCAGGTAAATTTTAGCCTCCTGCATAAGCCCCCCCTTCTCAAGGAGCAGCTCCAATGCCCTCCTCTCCATGCAAAGCTTGAAATTCTTAGGATCCTCCCCCAAAATTTCCTCGTTCAAATTGATGAAATTCTCATTCAAGTGCCGCCGCGTCTTGGCCGAGTCCACCCACACGACAACCCCCTCACAAAGCACCACCCTAAAATCCAAAATCACCACCAAGCCCCCAGAATTATGCATGGTCTCATAAAATTCCCGCTCTTTGGGCTTGGGCGGGGTGAAGCCAAATTGAAGCGCGAGTTTTTGCAGGGTCAAAAAGGCATTTTGCGGCAAAATTTCCTGCATGTCTAGGTAGAAAACCTCACTGTGAGGCACCCATTTCCTCACCAAATCAAACTGCATGCTCCCCCCGTGCGAGTGTAGATTTTCGATTGAGGGCGTCGTTTTTTTCTCCACCACCCACCCCGCACCCTCGCGCCTTGCGTGATTGTATAGGATGTCGGGGATGAGTTCCTCATAGGCATCCCCAAGCTTGAATTCATCCTTTTTTCGAGAGCTTCCGTGCTGATGGTTGATGATATGCTTGAAGGTCGAAATAGGATCGCGCACCAAAATGAGCAAAGGGCGATCAAAGTCCAGCAAAGCCAGGCTTTTTTTGTAGTGCCAAAAGGCATAATGCAAGATCCACACCCAAAATCCACCCCCTCCCCGCACCAAGGCCTCGTAATTTTCCCTAAAATACGCCCAGTCATCGCCCACCCACGAGTTCGCGCACCTCATCCCAAGGCTCCACATGAACCAATAAAAGGCCGACCCCCCAGCCCCGTGCGCCAAAGTGTAGGCGAATTGATACCGCCGCGGCAGCGGCAGGTTCAGCGCCCAGGCCGCTTCTGCGCCCAGCGTG
>NZ_JAUMZG010000032.1 GCF_030528245.1 Campylobacter sp. | reverse complement strand
CCTTGGGGTGTTCTATTTTCAGCCTTTTAAGCTTTTAAAGGCGCTAAAGGGGCAGAGCGTGGCGATGAAGGTGGACTTTTTGACTTCGACTTTCGCGGCGTAAATTTCAGTGAGGGTTTGCATGCACGACCTTATTTCTTGACATTATAGCCCAGTTGTTGCTCAGTTGTTGCAATTTTGATCGAGTCGTGGGCTAAAATGAGCGAATTTGCACCCCAAATCATCTTGTTTTTTTGTTACAATGGCGCTTTTTAATTCTTCGCACATTAAGGACTTTTTTGAAAATAACTGTAGTCGGAATCGGTTATGTTGGGATTTCTAACGCCATACTCCTCTCCCAAAGGCACGAGCTCATTTTGCACGACATCGATGCGGCTAGGGTCGCTAGCATCAATGGCAGCTCCTCCCCCATCAAGGACGACCTGATCGAGCGCTTTTTTGCTAGCCACAAAGACGCACTCCGCGCCACGCAGGACGCTAGCGAGGCTTACCAAAACAGCGACGCCATCATCATCGCCATCAACACCAACTACGACGAGAATTTATCCGCCTTTGATACCGCGAGCATCGATGGCATCTTATCCCGCGTCAAGAGTCTCAACGCAGGGGCCACAGTCATCATCAAAAGCACCCTCCCCATCGGCTACACCCAGGGCGCGCGGGAGAAATTCCACCCCCTTAATATCCTCTTCTGCCCGGAATTTTTGCGCGAGGGCAGGGCGCTTTATGATAGCCTCCATCCTAGCCGCGTGGTCGTCGGTGGCCCCCTTGATGCGGCTAAAGGGGTGGCGGATTTATTTTGCGAGTGCTTGGAGAGCAAAGAGGTGCCCGTGTTTTTGATGAGCCCGGATGAGGCCGAGGCGGTCAAGCTTTTTTCCAACACCTACCTAGCGATGCGGGTTGCTTTTTTCAACGAGCTGCACTCCTACACTTTGGCTAAAAATTTGGACGCTTTTAAGATCATAAAGGCCGTGAGTGCCGATGCTAGAATCGGCGATCATTACAACAACCCAAGCTTTGGCTACGGGGGCTATTGCCTCCCCAAGGACACCAAGCAGCTCTTTGCGAATTTCAAGGGCATCCCCAGCGAATTGATGCAGGCCATCATTGAGAGCAATGCCACCCGAAAGGCCTTCATCATCACCCACATCAAGGAGCGGGGGGCGAAAAAGATTGGAATTTACAGGCTTGTGATGAAGAAGGACTCGGATAATTTTAGAAATTCAGCCATGCTTGATTTGCTTGAGGGCTTGAGGGACGAAAATTTGCAGCTTTGCATTTACGAGCCCTTGCTTGAGGGGGATGATTTTGAGGGCGTGGCTGTGGAGCGGGATTTTGACGCCTTCGCGCGCTCTTGCGATCTGATCGTGGCCAATCGCTTGGATGCGGCGCTTGAGGACTTTCGCCACAAGGTTTTTTCCGCCGATACTTTTGCGGACAAGGGTGGATGATGAAATACGACTATTTGATTGTAGGAAGCGGCTTGTTTGGCAGCATTTTTGCGCATGAGGCGAGAAAGAGGGGCAAATCCTGCCTTGTCGTCGAGCGCAGGGGCCACATCGGGGGTAATTGCTACACCCTGCGCGAGGAGGGCATCAATGTGCATTATTACGGCGCGCACATCTTCCGCACGGATGATAAAAAAATTTGGGACTATATGCAGCAGTTTTGCGAATTCAACCGCTTCATCAACTCCCCCCTAGCCAACTACAAGGGCGAAATTTACAACCTCCCCTTCAACATGAACACCTTCTCAAAGCTCTGGGGCATCACCACGCCACAGCAGGCGCAAAGCATCATCGAGGCGCAGAAAAAGCATCTGCAAAAAGAGCCCTCAAATTTAGAAGAGCAGGCCATCTCCCTAGTCGGCACGGACATTTATGAAAAATTCATCAAGGGCTACACGCAAAAGCAGTGGGGCAGGGCCTGCAAGGATCTGCCAAAGTCCATCATCCGCCGCATCCCCGTGCGCTTCACTTACGATAATAACTACTTCAACGACCCCTACCAGGGCATACCCAAGGGGGGCTACACGCGGATTTTCGAGCAGCTTTTGGAGGGCTGTGAAGTTTTACTGGATACGGACTTTTTAAAGCACAGGGCAGAGCTTGGCCAAAAGGCTAAAAAAATCATCTTCACGGGCACGATCGATAGCTTTTTTGATTACGAGCTTGGCGCGCTTGAGTATAGGAGTTTGAAATTTGAGCACGAATGCTTGGATGTGGCGAATTTTCAAGGCGTGGCCGTGGTGAATTTCACCGATGAAGAGACGCCCTACACACGCATCATCGAGCATAAGCATTTTGAATTTGGCACAGGGGAGAGGACCATCATCTCGCGCGAGTATCCCGTGAGCCATCACAGGGAAATAGAGCCCTACTACCCCATCAATGACGTGAAAAATCAAGAACTCTACGCCCGCTATCAGGCCCTGGCGCAGCGGGAGAAAAATGTCGTTTTCAAGGGCAGATTGGGCGCGTATAAGTATTTTGATATGCAAGATGTGGTAAAGTCCGCCCTCGCCTACACCGAAGAAGAACTAGGAGCATCTTCATGAAAAACATCAAAATTTCCATCCTCATCCCCTCTTTGAATTCCATAGACTACTACGATGAGTGCATCAAAAGCGTGATGCATCAAAGCCTCAAAGAGATCGAGATCCTCTGCATCGACGCTGCCTCCACAGACGGCACCCTAGAGCTCATCCAGACCTACGCCCAGCAAGATCCCCGCATCCGTCTCATCCTCAGCGATAAAAAAAGCTACGGGCATCAAATCAACCTTGGCATCGCGGCCGCACAAGGCGAGTATGTGGGCATCGTAGAGAGCGATGACTACATCAAAAAGACCATGTATGAGGAGCTTTACGCGCGGGCGAAAAAAGACGACTGCGACATCGTCAAAAGTGATTTTTATATTTTTACGAAGGAAAAAACAAGCTACAACAAGGTGAGTCATTTTGACGCGCTTTATGAGGGGGTCCACCGGCCCCTGGAAAATTTAAAGCTCTTCTTCACCAACGGAATAAACCAAATCGGTATATACCGATTGGGTTTATTCCGAATAAACCAAATCGCCGCCAACCCCTCCCCCGGCGCCTCCTATCAGGACAATGGCCTCTTTTTCCAGCTCTTTGCTCACGCGCAAAAGATCGCCTTCATCCCCAAGGCCTTTTACATGCTAAGGCGCGACAACCCAAACTCCTCCGTAGCCTCCAAAGAAAAGGTCTTTGCCGTCGCTGATGAGTATGACTTCATCCGCGCATTCCTCGCAGGGCATCCTGAATTTGAAGAGAAGCTAGCCCCCATCTGCGCCTATCATCGCTATGGTAATTATGTCTTCACCCTAAAGCGCATCGCGCCCCAGCACCGCAAAAATTTCCTCCGCCGTTTCGCGCAGGACTTTGCCAAGATCATCGCCGCAGGCGAGCTCCAAGAAAGCCTCTACGCCCCCGATCAGCTTGAAGAAATTTACCAAATCACAGAGGACTATGAGGCCTACTGGGAGCGCACTTACTCGCCCAGAGCGCCCAGACGCGGCGCCGTTTTGCGCGTGCAAAGTATGCTAAGCTACCGCTTGGGCGAGGAGCTTTTCAAAACGCGCAGCCCCAAGGCCGCCCTGAGTCTGCCTTTGCGCTTGGCGCGTCAAATTTGTGCCTTTCGTTTTGAGCAGCGCGTGAGGAGGGCACTCGTGCGCATCGATCCCCAGCTTACCCCTCCGGCTCTAAAAGATTATGAGGACTATGAGGAGGGCCTGCGCTTTCAAAACCACCTCAAATTTAAATTCGGCCAGGCCCTACTTAAAAATCCCCTCACCTTCCCTTTTCGCGCCCGCAAGATTCACCGCGCGCACAAAAATGCCCTCCATGCCGCCGCGGATGCTAGTTTGTGCGGGCTTAGCGATGAGGAATTTTGGACGCGAAGATTTGAGGACATCTTCGGGCGCAAGGGGGACTTTAAGCATCCCCAAAGCTTCAACGAAAAGCTTGTCCATCGTATGCTTTATGATAGGAGTCCGCTTTACACCTTCCTAGCTGATAAGCTCAAAATGCGGCTCTTCGTCGCCTCCACCCTTTGCGACTGGGGCTGGGAGCTCTTTGCTAAGGATTCTTTATGGCATAAAAGTGTGGATGCCTTAGGACAGGCTCTGTTCCGCACGAACGACTGCGCCCACCTGCCTAAGCTTTATGGAATTTACCGCCGCGTTTGCGATATCGACTTCTCCACCCTGCCTGAGAGCTTCGTGCTAAAGACCAATCACGACTGCGGGGGCTATGTCATCGTGGAGGATAAGCAAAAATTCCTGCGCGAGAGCGAGAAATTCTCCGCGGCGCTAGAGAAGCTTAAAAATCACTTAAAAACAAACTACTATCCCATTTTCAGGGAGTGGCATTATGATGCTATTGAGCCTAGAATTTTTGCCGAGGAGCTTTTGCGCGATGAGGGCGGCAAGATTTTGGACACCTATAAATTCCACATTTTTGACCAGCAAAATTGGCAAAACAACTTCATCCAAGTGACCACCGACCGCTTTGCAGACTACCAAAGAGCGATGCTGACGGCCTCTTGGGAGCTAGCGCCCTTTAATTTCATCTACGACAACGCCGCGGTGAAAAAATTCCCCGCCAGGCCCCAGAGCCTTGATGCGATGATGGCGCTTTCTCTCAAGCTCGCCCAGCCCTTTGACTATGTGCGGGTGGATTTGTATCAGGACGGGGAGAAAATTTATGTGGGTGAGCTGACCTTCACGCACGGAGCGGCCTCGGAGCTTGTCATTTCAAACGATGGCAGGGATTGGGATCTGGAGCTTGGAAAATTATGGAAACTCAAAAGGCTAGGGTATGAGGGCCGCTAGTCATAATCAAAAACTCAGGCCCTACCTTTCTTTGCCCCATAAAATTTGGGATCTCAAGGACGATGCGGATGTGCTAAAGCTCGACTGGAACGAAGCGACCATCCCCCCCTCGCCCAGGGTGAGCGCGGCCGTGAAGGGGGGTAGGCTTGAGTGGTATCCTAACACGAAAAATAAAAATTTACTCAAGGCCCTAGCCGCCTACGCCCAGCAGGAGAGTGCCGATTTTATCGAGCTTTTTGCGGGATCGGATGCTGCGCATGAGGGCATCATCGATACCTTTTTAGAGCGGGATGAAGTCATCGGCATCATCTCGCCGACCTATGATCATTTTAGAGCCCGGGCGCAGGGTGTAGGGCTTAAAACCCTCTCCTTTGAGCTGGATGCGGACTTTGAGCTTGATTTTGAGGCGCTGAATGTCTTTTTGAAAGAGGGGAAAATCAAGCTCCTCTACCTCTGCAACCCCAACAACCCCACCGGCAAGGCCTACCCACCCCAGAGCCTAGAGGCGTTAGTGCGGGGCCATGCTGGCGTGATCTTTCTCATCGATGAGGCCTATTTTGAATTCTACGGGCAAAGCCTAGCGCATCTTTGCGCGACCTGCCCGAATTTAATCATCACGCGCACCTTTTCTAAGGCCTTTGCCCTGGCTAGCTTTCGTATAGGCTATGTCATTTCTCATCCCGAAAACATCGCCACACTCAATAAACTAAGAAACCCAAAAAGCGTGCCCCTGCTCTCTCAAGTGGCGGCGCAGGCGGCTTTAGAAGATCTAGCCTACACCGAGACTTATGTGAGTGAGGTGAGGGCGGCGCGGGCTGAATTTGTGCGACTTCTCGCATCAATGCGGGGGGGGGGGGGGGGGTAACCCATGTGTCCGTAGCGAATTTTGTTTTGGTAAAGATGGGGGCGCAAGCCGTGGAATTTTTAGAAAAAAGGGCCATTTTTGTGCGCAATTACTCCCACATCATCCCTGAGCATTGCCGCATCAGCATAGGCACGCGGGAGCAGATGAGGGTGCTTGCTAAAAACATGGGGGAATTCACAGAGCGAGGGGGTTTTGGCCTTGCTTAATGTGAATGTGGCGATTGGAATTTTCGCCTTGATTTTTAGGAAATGGATGATGATAAAGCTAAACGAGCATGAATTTAGCATCGCTTGTAAGATTAAAAAACTCAAGGACGAGGCGGGCAGCCATAGTCCTAGCATTTTTACCCTAGCCCAGCAAGTGCCGGAGCTTAAAATCAGCGTGGATGCGTGCTTTCTCTCCAACCCCTACGCGACGGCCTTGTTTTTGCGCTATGTTGAGGAGGAGTTGATTGGGGGTGGGAGACTGCGAGATCTTTTGGAATTCTACCCCTCACAAAATAGGATCATAGCCCAGAGCATGAGCGATTTTATCGGCATTGGAGCACGAAATATCTTCATCGCCAACGGCGCCATTGAGGTTATCCAGGCCGTGATGCATCGCTTCGTGCGCGGACGCGTCCTGGTGTGCATCCCGACCTTTTCATCTTACTATGAATTTGCCACCACGGAGGTGCTTTTTTATCCCTTGAAAAAGGAGGAAAATTTCGCCCTGGATGTGGAGGATTACCTCCGCTATGTGAGGGCGCAAAGGCCGCAAACTGTGGTTCTCATCAATCCCAACAACCCAGATGGTGGCTATCTTTGCACTGCTAGGCTTGAATATCTCCTAAGCGCCCTTTCTTTCGTAGAAAACATCATCCTAGACATCTCCTTCATGCATTTTGCCTACGAGGATGAAAATTTAAGCCTCATCAAAGCGGAGGAATTTTTCAAAAAATTTCCCAACTGCATCCTCATCAAAAGCATGTCCAAGGACTTTGGCGTCGCTGGTATCAGGGTGGGCTATGCCATCATGAGCGAGGAGAGGGTTGATGCCCTACTTGAAAACGGCTATCTTTGGAATTCCAACGGACTGGCGGAGTATTTTTTGCGCACCTACGCCCAAGAAAAATTCTTTAAAGAATACGAGCAAACGCGCAAAAAATACATCCAGCAAACGCAGATTTTCTTCACCAAACTGCGCGAAATCGAGGGGCTTAAAATTTACCCCAGTCTGGCAAATTTCGCCCTCGTGGAGCTTTTGGATGGGAGCAGGGCTGAGGACTTTGTAGCCAAGATGCTGATAAAATACGGCATTTACACCCGCACCTGCAAGGATAAAATCGGCTTGGAGGGCGAGTTTGTGCGCCTAGCTAGCAGGACGCAGGAGGAAAATGAAAAAATCCTCCACGCCCTGAGGGAAATTTTCAAGGAGCGATGATGAAAGAAATTTTAGCCCTTTTTGACTTTTGCGAAACCATCACGACCTTCCAGACCCTAAGCCGATTCCTGCCCCTTGCCGCCGCGCACAACGCAAGCTTTTCGCCCCGAGAAAATCTCGCCCGCAGGAAAAGATATCAAGAGAAAAATTTAGCCTACCCGCGCTTTGAGGAGCTCATCGACTTAGAGCTTAGCCTCGCGCAGGACTTGGCAAGGGAGTTTTTGTTTGATGAAATTTTACCCGGGCTCAATCACAAGATCATGCAAAGGCTCTTCTACCATCAGGACGCAGGGCACACGGTGGCCATCGTTTCGGGGGGCCTTGAGCTTTACATCAAAGAATTCGCCAAGCTTTACAAGATCCCTCATGTCATAGCCGTGGAGCTTCAAACGCGCGAGCAAAGGCTAACGGGCGACATAGAGGGCATCCACACGATGTGTGAGCGCAAGCTTTACAAGCTAGCCGACCGCCTCCCCTTGCACGCCTATGATTTGTCGCGCTCCTATGCCTACAGCGACTGCGTGAGCGACATCCCTCTCCTTTCCATCGTGGGGCATGCCACAGTGATCGATCGAGGCAGGGATTTGAGGTGGGCGGAGTGCTTAAATTATGAGGTTTTAGCGTGAAGTTAGCGAATTTTAAAAAATGGTGGCTATCCCTCGTCAAAAATTTAAAGCACCACGAAAGATACGACAGGCAGCTCACCCAAACCCAGGCCGAACTCACCCAAACCAAAACCACAGTGCGTCATACCCTTGACTTTCATCTGCGTAAAATCACCCCAATGGCCTTTTTGGAGCTTGTGGAAATTCATCTAGCCGAGGCGTGTAATCTTAATTGCTTTGGCTGTAATCATTTTTCTCAAATCGCCGCCGAGTCTCTCACGGACCCAGCCGCCCTTGAAAGGGACCTCCGTCAGCTAGCTAGCATATCAGGCGGCTGGGTTGGGGTGCTGCGACTGATGGGGGGTGAGCCCCTGCTAAACCCAAGATGCGCGGAATTTTTCGCCCTCGCGCGCAGGTATTTTCCAAGAAGCGAAATTTGGCTGGTAACGAACGGGCTTTTGCTTGAAAAACAAGATGCGGCTTTTTGGCAAAGCGCACGGGAAAATGGCGTGCAAATCCGCCCCACAAAATACCCTCTGAAAATCGACTGGGACAAGATCCGCGCCCTGTGTGAGGCTAACGATGTGCCGCTCATCTTTTTTAACGAGGGCGAGGTGGAAAAAACCTCGTGGAAATTCACCCTTGATCCAAAAGGAAAGTGCGATAATTATCATTCTTTCATCCACTGCTCGATGGCCAATCACTGCGTGCAGCTTAAAAACGGGCGGCTTTTCACCTGCACCCTGCCCGCGCATATCGAGCATTACAATGCAAAATACGGGCAGGAATTTGAGACCTGCGACTTGGATAGCATCAGCATCTATGAGGCTAGGGACTATCAGGAAATTTTGTCCTTTCTGGCTCGGCCCATCCCCTTTTGCCGCTATTGCAAGGTCAGCGAGTGGGGGCCTGTTGGCAAGTGGAGGGCTAGCAAAAAAGATAAATTTGAATATTTAGAAAGTATGAAAAATGCGTGAATTTAAAATACTCCTCATCACCCCAGAGCTCGAATACACCGGCGCGCTCAATAGCTTCAAGCGCATGTGTCAAACCCTCCTTAATAACGGCTTTGCTGTGGATGTGTGGAGCTATGAATTTGGCCCCTTCATCGAGGAGCTGGACGCTCTGGGGATTTTGACTGAGTGCATCGGGGAGAATGAGCTTGACAGAGAGTGGGTGGAGCGTAGGATTTTCAAATACAACCTCGTGGTCGCTAACACTGTGGTCGTTTATAAGGCGGTGGAGTTCATCAAGGACTTTTTGCCCGTGGTGTGGTATGTGAGGGAGGCGGAGAATTTGCCCTCATTTTTTTGGATACCCCAGAGAAAAACCGCCCTTGAAGCGGCTAGGAAAATTTATGTTGTGAGCGAGTATGCAAGGGATTTTATCGTCAAAAATTATAATCCCAATGTCGAGGTGCTACACAATTATGTCGATGATGTTTTTGAGGCGGAGGGCTGCTTCATCGCTGATAAGCCGCAAAAAGGCGCGCAAAGGCTGAAATTCCTAGCCCTTGGCACGATAGAGGAGCGCAAGGGCTATGATGTTTTAGTCGAGGCCTTCATTGCCTTGCCAGAGGCGATACGAGCGCAGTGTGAGCTGCATTTTGCGGGGCGTTTGTGGGAGGGCGCGGCGCATTTTTACCCGGGGCTTTTAAGGCGCATCAAGGAGCATCCTAATATCTTTTATCACGGTGAGCTGCGCGAGAAAAAAAGCATCCACAAACTCCTAAAAGATAGCGATGTCGTGGTCGTGCCAAGCCGCGATGAAAGCTGCTCCTTGGTCGCCTTGGAGGGGGCGATGATGGCTAGGGCGTTGATTTTGAGCGAGAATATCGGCGCGAAATATCTTTTGAGCGGGGGTGAGGAAAGGGGGCTTTGCGTCAAAACGGGCTGCGCGGATGCACTGAAGGAGGCCTTTGTGCGGCTTTTTGAGGGGAGGGGGAGGCTTGATGCGATGGGGCGCAGGGCGCGGGAGGCTTATTTGCAAAGCTCAACCTACGAAATTTATGAAAAAAATTTCATCCGCATCATCCAAAAGGAGCTTTCAGCCCAACCCTACCTTTACCGCGTCCAACAGGGGCGCTACGAGCTTTACTCCTTTGATGTTTTTGATACCCTCATCATGCGAAAATTTGCAGAGCCCAGGGCTATTTTTAAGCTTGTGAAAGAGCGCATTGGGACTTGGGATTTGCCGCGGGATTTGATAGAAAATTTTGAAAGCATCCGGATGCAGAGCGAGCAGTATTTTTACAAAAATGTCTGCAAGAATGACTTCATGGATGTGCGCCTTGAGGAAATTTACGCCCTAATCGCGCAGAATTTTTCACTCAGTGCCACGCAAAAACAGGCTCTCATGGACATGGAGGTGGAAACAGAGAGGGAGAACTTACTCCCCATCGAGGACAACATCGCCCTCATCGAGCACCTCGTGCGTGAGGGCAGGGAGGTCGTTTTGATTTCTGATATGTATTTGGATGCAAAGATCATTCGTAGCTTTTTGTTGCCCTTTTCTAGCGTGTTTGAGGGGATTTTTATTTATGTTTCTTGCGAGTATAGAAAGAAAAAAAACAACGGCGCCCTCTTCAAAATGATACTCAGAAAGCGGCAAATTCAGGCCAATCGCTGGCTGCATTTTGGGGACAATTTTGAAATCGACTGCCTTGAGGCTAAAAAGCTCGGCATCCGCTTCCATCACTTCCACAACGACCTTCTTGATTATGAGCGTTACGCGCTTGGATCTTGCGACTCCCTTAGCATCCAAAAATGGCTAGGCAAGGCTAGAATTTTCAGGGTGCAAAATGGGCTCAGTGCCTTGGAGGAGCTGGGCGCTTGCTTTGGCGCGCAACTTTTTTTGCCCTATGTTTATTACGTGCTCAATCAATGCCAAAGAAGGGGGATAGAGTGCCTTTATTTCATCGCTAGGGATGGTTATGTCCTGCAAAAAATCAGTGAAAAAATCATCCAAAAAGAGGGCTTAGACATACAGACGCGCTATATTTATGGCTCACGCGCGGCGTGGAAGAAGCCCTTTTTGGAGCAAAATTTAGAACAGATCGCCCTTTTGCGGGCCTATCTTAGCCAGGAGCTTGATGGGGGGGCTAATTTTGCCTTTGTGGATGTGGCCGGGACAGGGACGACCTTAGACTACATCGCGCGGGAAATTCAAAAAAACGCAAGACTAGCAGAGCACTTTTGCGGGGCTTTTTACCTCCACAAAAGTGAGCTCCACCCCCAAGGATGCCCGAGTTTTTTTGCCCTGAGCGACTTTCATCAAAGCCGCTATTTTGTGGAATTTTTCTGCCGCGCCCTAGAGGGGCAGGTTTTAGGCTATGAGGCGCGCGAGGGGGGCATCGTGCCGCTTTCTTGCGAGGAAGAAGCCGCGGCGCTTAGGCACTTTCATTATGGGGATTATCTCGAGGCGCTTTTGGGCTTTGTGGAATTTTTTCTCAAGGATGAGGATTATGCGCGCTTGCTTTGTGATTTTTCCCTCACGCAGTTTTACTTGCGCTATCTGGTTTGTGGCGCGGATAAAAATTTCGTAGAGCTTGTAGGCTCCATCCCCTTCGCGTTGGATGATCCATACAGCCAGACAAAAAATAGGATCGTTGCGAAGAGATTTTTCGAGTCGGGTCAGGCTAGGGAGAAAAATTCTTACAAATTTGACTGGAGCATCATGCGCTCGACTCACACGGTCAGGGCGCTTTATGATGCTAGGGAGCGCAAAATGAGTCTGGGCGCTGTAGATAGGGTCTGTGCGCATCTTTGCTATAAGCTTGGCAACGCGCTTGTGAAAAACGCCAAGAGTCCTTTGGGGGTTCTCAAGCTCCTATTTTTGCTCCCCGCCCTCATCCTAGCGCACAGGGAGGAGGCGCGCATGCGTCAAAGCTCCATCAAACAGCCGCTTGAGTATTATGATGACTATGAGGAGGCTTTGCGGATACAGAATTTCTTTTCCTATCAACTGGGCGCTCTTTTGATCAATTCAGCGAAAAAATACAAGCTTTTTTGTCCCTTCGTTTTGCCCCGTCAAATCATAAGGCTGCACAAAAAAAGAATCGGGAGAAAATCATGAAAAAACCAATAATAATCGGCGGCCGCGATGATGGCTTTGGCGAGAAGATGAGGGCGCTTTTGAATGCGATCTTTGTCGCGCAGGAGCTTGGACTTGAGTGGGGCTTTGTGTGGCCGGATTGCTGGGAGGAGCAGTTAGAGGGCGGAGCGGTCAAAAGCCCTATGGCGAATTTACCCAAGATGAGCGAGCTTTTTTCTGAGGACTTCATCCGCCGTTACCAGCGCCCCGAGCTTCCTAGCAACTACCTCATCCCCGTCCTCGAGCGCCACTACCAAAAAAGCATCAAAAATTTACTCACCCCCCCCTTTGAGCACGACTGGGGCTGGTATATGACGCAGGGGGATTTGGATGTGTGGTTTAAGGATGTGAGCCGGGCGCACTACCGAAAGAGCCTAGCCTCCATCTTCGCCTCCATGGACTTTAGCCCTGAGGCGAGGGCGGTGTTTAGGCTGGTGGATGAGAGGGGTCTGGGGGACTTTGTCGCCCTTCACATACGAAGCGGAGAAACCCTCTACAAGGACTACTATGTCAAGACTTGGTGGCACTGCCGCTATAAGGTCTCACCCTACCCGCTCAATGTCGCGGTGGCTTTAGATGAGCTTAAAAAGGGCCACCGAGTCGTGCTTTTTTCGGATGATTTTCCCGTGTGCGATGCCATCAAGAGCTATCTTACAAGGCTCAATCCAAACTACGAGGGTAAAATTTTCACCGCCACAGAGTTCAAGCCTAGCGATCTTAAGGGCTGGGAGGATCTGCTTTTTGATGTGTATTTGATGAGTAAGGCTAAGAGAATTTACTGCTCCTGGACCACGGGCTTTGCGCGCTTTGCTTGCTACATCGGCCATAACGAGCTCATCGCCCTGCCAGAGCACTACTCCGTCGCGCAAAGCTATGAATTGATGGTGAAATTCATCGACATAGAGGGCGTGCATCCGCGTCAGGCTGGCTTTTGCTACTTTTTCCTCTACCTTTTGGCCAAGGACTTGAATTTGCCCTTTGAGATGAGGCATGCTTATTTGGAGCGCTCCTTTGAAATCTGGCCCAACGACTCCACCCAGCTTTTCCGCATCGATCTGCTTTTGGAGCGGGGTCTTTTTGAGGAGGCTGAGGCCCTGCTTGGCGGACTTAGCCCTGAGAATAGGCAGGATTTGCTGACCTTGATGCTGGAGTATCCGGGCTTTAACCCGACCTTCCCTTTCCACATCTTCAGCCGCTATTTTTTGAGCGCCAAATACCATCACCTCACCCGATTCGCCTTTGAAATTTATCTAGCCTTTTACGATGAAAAAAGCATCGCCAACGCCTACCATCCGGGCTTTAGAGAGCCCCTGATGCATGCATTTGGCGCGGCCTTTAGCCCGGCGCAAGACTCCCAGCCCACCCCGCAAAATATCGACATCTACAAGCGCCACTCCCTAGCCTACACCCTGGGCCGTGCGATGATAGAAAATTCCAAGTCCTTGCTCGGCTACATCCGCATGCCTTATGTGCTTTCCTACCTTAGGGAGCAGCACGCCAAAGAAACGCAGCGCCTACGCGATGAGGATGTCTACTGTAAATTTTACAACGAGGCCGAGACCCTAAGCGTCGAGCTCGGGCGGGCACTGATACGCGCGCACAAGGCTTGGTTTAAGGGGGGTTACATCAAGCTTATTTTTATTGACATCCCTTTGATTAAGAAAAATTTCAAGGAGAGACGATGAACGCGCAAATGCTAAACGCTAGACTCGATCGCGCCTTTGAGCTGTGGGACTTTGAGGCGGTGGATGGCTTTTTTGAGGAGCAAAAGGGCTTTGCTAGGGAGGCTTTTTCTTTTTACTGCGAGAGTGCGCAGCTTGAGAGGGCCCTTGCGGTTTTACAAAGGCATCCGCAGAAATTTGAGGCCGCGCAGGGGCAGGACTTGGAGGACTTTTTGGGGGGTAAAAATTCCCGCCTCAGCGCCCACATCCAAGCGTCCTATGAGTTTATGAGCCGCTTGCGTGAGAATTCCCTAGGCTCCAAGGAGGCTTGCGAGGCCCTGCACCACTTCCTCCCGCAAAGCTCTCCTCGAGCGAAGAGCTTTTTCATCAAGGCCGCTGTGGATTATTTTCTCCTCAACGACCCGGACTTTTTCAGCTACGCCTCTTGGCCTGTGCTTGTGAGCCTACATAATGACTTTGATGGCACGCTCATGGGCCGGCTTTATATGGATAAATTTGAGCACGCCTTTAAAAATAATGTCTTCAAAGGTGGCCATTTGCGGCACAAAAAGCGCATCGCCCTAGCCATCTCGGGCGCCTTGCGCGGCAAAAACTGGCTCAAGCTTCTCAATAAAATCATCACAGACCTTGGCCTTGAGGCCGATGTTTTCTTTTTCACTTGGGATAGGGAGTATCACTGGATGGGGCTTGGGGGCAGCTCGTGGTGGGTGCATCGCCTTTTTGCTAACGAGCCTGAGTTGATAGCCTCCGTGCCTGATAGCCTCAAAAGCCACGGCGCTTTCCATCAAAATTTCCCCCAAACCCACGCCAAGCTTCATCAAGCCACCTCCACGCGCCTGAGCCTCATCAAGGTCCGCCAGATCAAAAATTTGGTCGCCTTTTCGGTGGAAAACGAGGAGGAATTTGTGGAGAAATTTAAGCTCCAGCCCCCCGCCAACTGCCAAAAAATGTGGTATGGCAAATTCCGCCTTTTGCAGATGATAGAGGAGCACGAGGCAAGGGAGGGCTTTAAGTATGATTTTATCATCAATCTCCGCCCCGATGGGATCTTGGAGGGACCTTGTGATTTTGCGCGGCTTGAGGCTTTAGAGCCTATGGAGGTTTCGGTGATTTTAGGCGGTGAAGGGGTCAATGACGCCTGCCTAGCGGGACGCTCACCTGTGATGAAGCTTTTTTTGGGCATCTGGGAGACCGCGCTTAACAATAAGCATCTTGGCCTTTTTGCCACCGCGCCGCAGGGTATGGGGACGCACTACCTGCCTCATCGGCTCTTCATGCTTGAGGGCGTGCGGATCAGAAAGCCCTTTTTGGCGCTAAACATTACAAATTTAGGGCTTGAAAACTGGATCTTGCCCCATTTTGAGCCCCAGCTTGAGAGGGATTTGCAAAGCACGCCATTAAAAGGCGAGGAGCTGGAAAAAGCCTTGAAATTTTTTGAGCGTTTTAAGGATGCGTTCGCCGAGTCTAGCGAGAAGGCACTGCTTGGCGCACCGGCTAGGGTGAGTAACCACCTAGCCTACAAGCTAGGCCTTGCGATGATAAGAAATTCCAAGTCGTTCTGGGGCTATGTGAAGCTGCCATACATTTTGATGAGCATCAAAATCGCCCATCAAGAGGAGCAGAAAATCATCCAAGAGAAAATCAAATACGGCCACAAGAGCGAGCCCCTGCCGCTTGAGCTTTACGATGACTATGAGGAGGCGATGCGGATTAGGGAATTTCTTTCCTACAAAATGGGCGAGGCGCTGATGCGGGGCTATAAAAATTTG
>NZ_JAUMZG010000031.1 GCF_030528245.1 Campylobacter sp. | reverse complement strand
CGCAAGTTCAAGTCTTGCTAGTCCCACCAGGGGATGAGTTGGGTTTGTTGAAATTTACTGTGTAATGTTTTTCATTTTCTTATCAAGACGTTAAATTTTTAATAACATTAAGAAATTATGTTTGGGTTCGTAATGAAAGCAAACACGAACATTCATTCAAGAATGAAGATTTTTACCTCCTCACTTCAATCTCTAAATCTTCTCTATTAAAAATGATAGATTTTTTATATTGAGTATTTTTGTAATATTATGTTAAAGAGCTTGACATCTTTTTTTTTTTTGATATAAACTTCATATGAAAAATTCATAAATAAGGATGCAAAATGTTACTATCTGTAAGAAATTAATTGAAAATGCAAGAAAATTTATTTTCTTGCGCAAAAGCTCAAAAAATTTTTAAATGAGAAAACTCGATGAATTTTAAATTATCAAAAACTGCAAGAATGTTAAAAATAAGCGATAAAAAAATCATAGTAGCCGTAGGGAGTGGGCAGTTTATTTGCGAAGAAAGTGAAAAAATACTGGCCCTATGCTCTTATCTTAAAGAAGAAAAAAATAAAGAAGAGCTTGACGATTTTGCCTTAAAAAATGACATAAATTCCGATTTGATTGAAAAATTGATACTTTCAAACATCATCACCACGAATGCTACGCTTTTTGAGAGTAAAAATTTGCCAGAATTTAAAAATTGGCTTTATTTGGATGTGCTTTACAATGAAAATTCCAAAAAGATACAAGATGAGCTTGCAAATTGTAATTTCATCATTGTAGGAACGGGGGGAATTGGCACTTGCATGGCTTATACCCTAGCCTTTTATGGGGTCAAAAAGCTTGTTTTGATTGATGGAGATAAGGTGGAGCTGAGCAATCTCAATCGGCAATTTTTATTCGACAAAACGGACATAGGAAAGCACAAGGCCCAGGCCCTTAAAAAAAGCCTACTTGAAAGGGGTGCTGATTGTCAAATTGAAGCCATAAATGAATACGCGGATGAAAAGAATTTAAGCTTTATTTTAGAAAAACTACGCGGCCAAAAAAGCCTGATGCTAGTTTCTGCGGACGGCGAGGACATCTTAAAATTCGCCACTAAAGCGGCCTTTGTGTATGAAATTCCCTGCCTAAACATAGGATATTTAAATGACATATCCGTCATAGGTCCCTTTTTCATCCCCAACATTTCAAGCTGCACTTTTTGCAACAATGCTTTTTTTGTCGATGAAAAGCAAGCCCCACAGGATGAAATGCTCAAACGCATCAACGCACACTCAAGCGCACCCTCTTCTTTCGCAAACAATTCTCTAGCCTCAAATATGGCCTTGATGGATATTTTCACTTATCTTGGTGGAGATTTTGACGACATAAGCTCTTTCAACAAAAGAGTGAGGGTATGCAATAAAAATTTCGCCAAGCTAGAGCTTCCCAACCCTCTGGATAAAAACTGCGCCCATTGTCAGGGGAGATAATGACAGCCCCACTCAAAAGAAACATAATTATTTTCTATTTGGCAAATTTTTTCCTCATATTGGCTCAGAGCTTGCCCCATTCCATACTCACGGTTTTGTTGCTCGATAAGGGCCTGAGTCTTTCGGATATCGCGATCATACAGGCCATGTTTTCTTTAGCCGTTTTGCTTTTTGAAATTCCAAGCGGGATTTTGGCGGATTTGTATTCTAGGAAATTTTTATACATTTTAAGCGCCTTTTTATTGATCGCGGTCTCCTTACTCGTTTTGTTTTTTGATGATTTCATCCTTTTGGCCTTGGCTTGGTTCATCTACGGCCTAAGCACGGCACTTTATAGCGACACTCTAGAAACAGGACTTGTCAATGAGATCAAAAGGCTGGATTTTTCAAAGCACGCAGCATTCATTCACAAATTCTTGCGCCATAAAAACCAAATACAATTTTTCTCAATGCTATTTGGCTCTTTGCTGGGAAGTTTTTTGTATTTCATCATAGGGTTAAAAATTTATATTCTAGCCATAGTCTTCATACTTTGCGCATTTTTTTGCATACTTTTTTTCAAAGAACAAGGCTTAGAAAACAAAGAAAAATTCCTAAAAAAACACCTCTTTTCAGGCCTCAAAGAGCTCAAAAGTAGCAAGGACCTCAAAGCGCTCTTCATTCTAGCCCTCATTTCTCAAATTTTCTTTCAAAGCCATTACCAACTCTGGCAAGCCTTTTTTTTGGAAAAGGGCGTGGATGAAAAACAGCTGTATTTATTTTATGTCTTGTTTCAATGTCTTGGAATTTTCGTACTTTATCTGGGACGAAAGGAGCAGGGGCATCTTTTATTTTTCAACAAAATTTGCATCCTCATCCTATTTTGCTCGCCCCTACTCTTGGTTCAAAATTTCAGCCTAACATTCACAGCCTACATGCTCTTGGTCGCGGCCTTTATCTTTTTAGATTATAAAATCAACGCCCTTTTCAATTCGGCCGTTTCCAAAGAAAGAATCAGCCTTCTAAGCGCTATGAAATCAAGCTTTTCGAGAATTTGCGCCTTCGTATTTTTGCTCCTTTGCTCCTTATTTTTGAAGTATTTTTCAGTGAGCGCTTTAGTATTTATTAACTTTTCATTAGCTCTTGGCCTCACAGTGGTTTTGATCTTTTTTGGCAAAAAAATTTTAAATTTCAGCCTTATCACAAAATGATCCGTGCCCATCAAGCGGGTCCCCCCGCCTGAAATTCTCACTTCAGCATTATCTTTTTTTCTCGATAAAGTCCCGTCCCCACGGGTATCATCCTACCGAGGATCACATTTTCTTTCAAATCCTCCAAGTAATCAAACTTACCCGCTATACTCGCCTCAGTCAAAACCTTAGTCGTTTCCTGAAAAGACGCCGCAGAAATCACACTATCGCTCCCAATCGCCGCCCTCGTTACCCCCAAAAGCACAGACTCTGCTATGGCTGGTTCACCACCCATTTTCAAAATCCTCTCATTTTCCTCGCGGAATTTACGCCGCGAAATCAAATCCCCCTCTATGAATTTCGTATGCCCACTATCCACAATCTTAACCTGCCTTAGCATCTGCGAAACGATCACCTCAATATGCTTATCCGAAATCACAACCCCCTGCCCACGATACACCTGCTGAATTTCACTGATGAGATAATAATGCAAAGCCTTTTCTCCCAGAATTTTAAGCACATCGTGGCTGGAAATCAAACCATCGGTAAGCTTCTCCCCCGCATGGATGAATTCCCCATCATGCACCTGAATATGCTTGGCCTTATCGATGAGATACTCCGCGCACGAGCCATCCTCAGCCTCGATGATAATCCTCTCCTTAGAACGCAAGGGCTTATCAAAGCGCACCACCCCATCGATCTCGGCGATCACGGCAGAATTTTTAGGCTTTCTGGCTTCAAAAAGCTCGCTCACGCGCGGCAAACCACCCGTAATGTCCTTTGATTTCGCAACCGCCTTAGGGGTCTTAGCCAAAATGTCCGCCTGCTGCACCTTAGCCCCATCGCGAACGAAAATAGCCGTCTTGGGCTCAAGTTGATAGCGCACCAGTTTTCCGCCCTTACTCGCGATGATGAGGGCGGGACGCACCCCGCTTGGCAAATACTCATTGATCACCAAAGAACGCTTTCCCGTAGCCTCATCAAGCTGCTCATCCGCACTATAGCCCGCCTCAATATCCTCAAAGCTCACCACCCCATCAAGCTCGGCGATGATGGTATTATTGTAAGCATCCCATTCGGCGATGATGTTTTTTCCTTTTTTTGGTGCACTGGCTATGATGGCGCTAGGATCTTCGATTTGGGCACTATCGTTAAATTCAATCCTCGACTCCCTTGGGATATAGTGCCTTTTTGACTCGTGATCATTCTCATCCGCTATGACGACAAAAAAACCCTTTTCTTTCACAATGTCGCCTTTTTTAACCTTACGCACCCTATCCAAACCATCGCTCTTGAGGATGTAGAATTTCAAAGTGCCCTTCTCACCAGCCCTAATGTCCTGCACCACAGGATCACCATCCTCGACCAAAATTTCACTCGCATAAGGGATGCGGTTTGGCACATTCCACCCCTCCTTGATCACCTCCACGATGCTTTCATTTTCCTCCACCTCAGAGCCGCTAGGATAGGGCAGGTAAAATTTCCCGTCGGTATTCCCACTCACACCGGCAAGTTCGTTAGGCTTGGCGAGGTCGTATTTCCTCAGCGTGAATTTCGCCTCCTCTTTTTTGTTTTTGACAGAAATGATCACATCCTCGTGAATGCTTTCGATATTGACAACACCCTTAAACGGCGCCTTGATCTTAGGCTCGACGAGCAAAATGGCCGCGTTGCGGCGATTGGCCACGATGTTTTTGCCCTCTTTGTTTTTGTAGGTCTTGAGATTGTAAAACCTTATAAAGCCCTCTTTTTGCGCACTCACTTGTCGGTCTTGTAAATCCGTACTCGCCGTCCCGCCGCTGTGGAAGGTCCTAAGTGTGAGCTGGGTCCCAGGCTCACCAATGGATTGCGCTGAAATGATGCCCACGGCCTCTCCGGGTTTGACAAGCTTGCCCTCGCCCAAATTGATTCCGTAGCACTTTGCACAAATTCCCTTTTTCGCCTTGCAAGTGATGGGAGTGCGAATGCTCACGCTTTTTATCCCGCTTTCTGTGAGAATTCTAGCCCTTTCCTCATCGATCAATGCCCCATCGGCAAAAAGCACGGAATTTGTGATCGGATCGATCACATCATCAGCCAAAACCCTGCCCAAAATTCTCTCCTCCAAGGTCTCAACCACCCCGCCATCTGCGGTGATCGCACTGATCTCAATGCCCTCATGTGTGCCGCAGTCAAAACTCGTAATCTTCACATTTTGCGCCACGTCGATGAGCTTTCTTGTGAGATAGCCCGCGTTGGCCGTTTTGAGCGCGGTATCGGCTAGGCCCTTTCTGGCGCCGTGGGTTGAGATGAAATACTCAAGCACATTAAGCCCCTCGCGGAAATTTGAGATGATGGGCGTTTCAATGATGCTCCCATCAGGTTTGGTCATCAGGCCCCTCATCGCCGCAAGCTGCGAAATTTGCGCCGCGCTCCCCCTAGCGCCGCTATCTGCCATCATGTAGATGGAATTAAAGCCCTCCTTGTCCCTTTGCACCAGCTCCATCATCTCCTTAGAAAGCGTGTTGTTCGTACTTTTCCAAATATCGATGATTTTATTGTAACGCTCTCCAGAAGTGATGAGGCCTAGATTGTAAGAATTTTGAATTTCCCTCACCTGCTTCTTGGCCGCATCGATGGCCTTTTGCTTTTCCTCTGGCACGATAATATCAGCGATGGAAATGGAAACCCCCGCCTTAGTCGCATACTCAAAGCCCAAATTTTTAAGCCTATCCAAAAAGCTAGCCGTGAGCTCCAAGCCGCCATTTTTATAGACAAAATCCACCAAAGCGGCGATGTCTTTTTTCTTTAAAACCTTATTCCACCGATGCTCGGGGACAAAGTCTGGCAGGATGGATTTGATGATCAGCCGCCCCGCTGTTGTCGTGCTTTTGTGCCCGTCAATGAGGGTTTGAATGCTTGCATGCAAATCAAGACAACCCGACTCCAAAGCCATCATCACCTCATCAAATCCTGTGCAAATTTTATGCGAACCTCTAACCCCGGTCTTTTCCAAAGAAAGATAATAAATTCCCAAAACCATATCCTGAGAGGGCACGGCAACGGACTTTCCGCTGGCTGGCAAAAGGATGTTCATTGATGAGAGCATCAAAACCTTGCACTCTGCAATGGCCTCTTGAGAAAGTGGCACATGCACAGCCATTTGATCGCCGTCAAAATCGGCATTGAAAGCTGCGCAAACGAGAGGATGAAGCTGGATCGCCTTGCCCTCCACCAGCACGGGATGAAAGGCTTGGATGGATAGCTTATGAAGCGTCGGGGCGCGGTTTAGCATCACAGGATGCCCCTCAACCACCTCCTCGAGGCACTCCCAGACCTCGTTGGTTTTGTTTTCTATCATCTTTTTAGCCTGCTTTACTGTGGTGGCGTAGCCCTTTTCTTCAAGTTTAGCAAGCAAATGCGGCTTGAAAAGCTCTAAGGCCATCTTTTTTGGCAAACCGCACTGATCCATTCTAAGCTTAGGTCCCACAACGATAACGCTACGACCTGAGAAATCCACCCTTTTTCCCAGTAAATTTTGCCTGAAACGCCCCTGTTTTCCCTTGATGATCTCGCTCAAAGATTTCAAAGGGCGTTTGTTGGCCCCTTTGACGGCATTGGCACGGCGGCCATTGTCAAAGAGGGCATCCACCGCCTCCTGCAACATCCTCTTTTCATTTCTAATGATGATCTCCGGCGCATCAAGCTCCAAAAGCTTCTTAAGGCGCGTGTTGCGATTGATCACGCGGCGATAGAGATCGTTCACATCACTGACCGCAAATTTCCCCCCATCCAGAGCGACTAAGGGACGCAAATCGGGCGGCAAAACAGGTAAATTTGTGATCATCATCCACTCGGGACGATTCGGCACGGCATCCTCACTCTGTATGCTGAGATTGGAGTTGAGAAAATTCTCCACGACCTTCAAGCGCTTCACTATGGTTTTTTTCTTCGCCTCAGAATTTGTCGCCTGCATCTGCTCCTTAAGCTGGTTCAAAAGGGCTACCAAATCAAGACTGGCAAGCAAATCCCGCACAACCTCACCGCCCATCCTTGCTCTAAAGCCGCTATTTTCGTAGCGTTGCATCAGGCTTTGATACTGCTCCTCGTTTAAAACATCATAAAGCGCGACCTTTTTTGTGTTTTCATTATCATAATAGGCCTCGCCCGCATCCTCGACGATGTAAGCCTCGTAGTAAAGCACCCTCTCCAAGTCCTTCATTTTGACGCCCAAAAGCGTCCCTATACGGCTTGGCAGGGAATTGACATACCAAATATGCGCCACAGGGGTTACAAGCTCAATATGTCCCATCCTAGAGCGGCGGACCTTAGAATTTGCGACCTCAACTCCGCATTTCTCGCATTTCACACCCTTAAAACGCATCTTCTTATACTTGCCACAAAGGCACTCATAGTCCCTAATCGGACCAAAAATTTTCGCGCAAAAAAGCCCGTCCCTTTCAGGCTTCAAAGTACGGTAGTTGATCGTTTCAGGCTTTTTAACCTCACCATAAGACCACAACTTTATCCTCTCAGGACTGGCCAACCGCAACTGAAAGGCTTCAAAATTTCTCGGGCGATTTTCTTCTTTTATCTCTATAACCTTAAATTTACTCATTTTCCTCATCCTTATCAAAAATTTCAACATCCAAAGCCAAAGATTTGAGCTCGTTCGTTAAAACAAAAAAGGTCTCAGGGATGCCTGTGGATGGGACATTTTCACCCTTAGTTAGGGCCTTATAAGCGCTGAAACGCCCCTCGACATCATCGGACTTTATGGTGAGCATTTCGCGCAGGGTGTGCGCCGCGCCGTAAGCCTCCAAGGCCCAAACCTCCATCTCTCCAAACCTCTGCCCCCCAAAAAGCGCCTTGCCCCCAACCGGCTGCTGGGTTACAAGGCTGTAGGGCCCTGTGCTTCTGGCATGGACCTTTTCATCGACAAGATGGTGGAGCTTTAGCATATACATGCAGCCCACATGGACGCGCTCTGCGATTTTCTCGCCCGTGCGCCCGTCATAAAGCTCGGTTTTGCCGTCCATATCAACCTTAGCCATCTCAAAAAGCGCGGCAAATTCCTCGACATTCACACCCTCAAAAACAGGCGTGGCAAATTTCATGCCCCGACTCCAGTCTCTGGCGTGATTTAAAAGCTCCTCATCGCTTAAATTTTTGATGAAGGCTTTTTGCTCGGCCAGCCTTGGGATGGAGCAAATTTCAAGCATTTTACTGCGCAGTTCTTTGATAAAATCTTTTTGTTTGCGATCAAAAATTTCCTGAATCTGATCGCCCAACCGAAGCCCCACAAAGCCCAAGTGGCTCTCTAAAATTTGCCCGATATTCATACGGCTAGGCACACCGAGTGGATTGAGGGCGATGTCGACACTCTTGCCGCTGGGTAGGTAGGGCATGTCCACCTCAGGCACTATGGTAGAAACGATGCCTTTGTTTCCGTGGCGCCCTGCCATTTTATCGCCGATTTTAAGCTTTCTTTTTGTCGCAATATAAATTTTTACAAGCTTCACCACGCCACTTGGTAAAATGTCATCTTTTTCTAAAATTTCAAGCTTTTCATCGTGCTCGGCTTTGAGTTTTTTCTTTTCGTTTTGGAAGTGATTTTTCAAGTCTTCATATTGCTTTTGAACCTCTTTAGAATAAGACTTGATCAGGGTTGTTAGGATGAAACGATTGATTTTTTCCAAATCCTCCATAGCGACCTTTTGACCCTTTTTGTAGTTTTTAGCACCCACTTTTTGCGCACTGCTCAAAGGGGCCTTGGCTAAAAGCGCACAAACTCTTAGCATCTCCTCCCTATCCATCATCAAAAGCCTATCGTGATGCTCTTTTTCAAGAGACATTTTTTCTTTATCGTAGGATTTTAAAGCCCTATCGTCCTTTTCATAGCCCTTTTTGGTAAAAATTTTCACATCCACAACCACACCCTCCAAAGAAGCCGTAGCGTATAAGGATTTATTGACGACATGCCCCGCCTTCTCTCCAAAAATAGCCCGCAAAAGTCGCTCTTCTGGAGTGGGCTTGATCTCACCCTTAGGAGAAACCTTGCCCACCAAAATCATGCCCGGCTTGACATGAGTGCCTATCCTTGCGATACCGCTCTCATCAAGATGCGCCACATCTTCTTCTTTAATATTGGGGATGTCCTTAGTGATCTCCTCAACCCCATCTTTCAGCTCCCTAGCCTCAATCTCCTTTTCGTAAATATGAACGCTCGTAAAGGTATCCTCGCGGATAATCCTCTCACTCACCACGATGGCATCCTCGTAATTGTAGCCGTTCCAAGGCATGAAGGCGATGAGGGCATTTTTACCGATGGCAAGCTCCCCCTGCTCCATACTCGCCCCATCGGCAATGATCTGCCCCGCCTCGACCACTTCGCCTTTTTTCACGATGGGCTGCTGGACATAGTTGGTGTTTTGATTGGTCCTTAAATTTTTCTCCATAGCATAATGATCGATGAAGGGCCCCCTCTCATCCTCGCCCAAAATAAAAATGCTTTTATTATCCACCTTTTCAACCACGCCACCACGCTTGGCCTTCACGGCCTCCCAAGCATCGCGAGCGATGATTTTCTCCATCCCTGTGCCGACAATGGGCGCGCTGGGGATGAGCAAGGGCACGGCTTGGCGTTGCATATTGGAGCCCATCAAGGCTCTGTTGGCATCATCGTGCTCTAAAAAGGGTATGAGCGAGGCGGCAACCCCCACCACCATACCCGAGCAAAGGTCTATGAGTCCGACCTCCTCGCGCCGCGCGAGTGTGGTTTCGCCATCCTGCCTCACCTCTACAAATTCCTCGAGGATATTGCCCTTGGAGTCGAGCTTTGTGGAAGCCGGAGCGATGAAAAGCCCCTCCTCCTGCGAGGCCGTAAGATACACCACCTCATCGCTAACTCTGCCATTTTCAACCCTCCTATAAGGCGCCTCCACGAAACCAAGCTCATTGACCTTAGCATAGGTGGAGAGGGTGTTGATGAGGCCGATGTTTTGCCCCTCTGGAGTCTCAACGGGACAAATTCTCCCATAGTGCGTGGCATGGACATCGCGCACCTCAAAGCCCGCACGCTCCTTAGCAAGCCCCCCCTCACCCAGGGCGGATAAACGGCGCTTGTGCGTTATCTCGCTGAGTGGATTGGTCTGGTCCATGAACTGCGAAAGCTGTCCGCCTGTGAAAAATTCAATGATGGTTGTGGTGATCATTTTGGGATTGATCAAATCATAGGGCATGATCTTCTCAAGATCCGCGCTAAGTGAGCTGAATTTATCTCTGATGGCCTTTTGCATCTTGGTGAGTCCCAGATGAAGCTCGTTGGCCAAAAGCTCCCCGATGGAACGGATACGGCGGTTCCCCAAATGATCCCTATCGTCGATGTGCCCCTTGCCATTTTTTACCTTGATGAGATACTTGGCTGTTTTGATGATGTCCTCATTGGTTAGCACCGTAACATACTCTGGCACTTCAAGGGTGAGCTTGTGATTCATCTTCATGCGGCCCACCTTGGTAAGGTCATATCTTTCGGGATTGAAAAATAGGTCGTTGACAAAGGCTCTAGCAGCGTCCTTCACCACGGGCTCACCCGGGCGCATCACCTTGTAAATTCTGATCGCGGCTAGGTCGTTTTCATCCTCTAAATTTTCGCTTTGCCTCAGTAGTTTTAAGGTTTCGGCATCTTGCATGAAGGAGTTGATGATCGCTGCATCGACACCATTGGCTAAGTCATTGGCGATTTCAAAGCTTTTCTGCTCCTTAATCTTTGCCAGTTTGGCCTCATCGATGAGGGTGAGGGAGTCGAAGAGCAATTCCCCGCTTTCTTTGTCAAAAATAGGGCTGGCTAGGTAACGATTGAGGAGAATTTCTACGGGGTATTCCACCCATTTTAAGCCATCTTTAAGCAACTGCTCTATTTTTTTCTTGGTCAATCTTTTGCCCGCTTGATGGACAATTTGACCCCTTTCGTCCCTGAGGTCATACTCCACTCTATCGATGAAATCATCGGGATTGAATGCGGTCAAAAATTTATTTTTTTTCACATGGATGGTTTGGATGGGATAAAACAATTTGATAATATCATGCTTTTTATACCCCAAAGCCCTAAAAAGCATGGTTAATGGCACTTTTCTGCGCTTATTTATCCGCACATAAAGCACATCTTTAGTGTCGTATTCAAAATACAACCAAGAACCACGATCGGGGATGATTTGAGCAGTATAGACGAGCTTATTGGCAACTGTGGAGCTTTCCTCCTCTTTAAAAATCACGCCCGGACTTCTGTGGAGCTGATTGACCACCACCCTTTCAACGCCGTTTATGATGAAAGAAACCCTATCGGTCATTAGAGGAATTTCGCGGATGTAAATTTCTTGCTCCTTGATGTCCTTAATGCCAACCTTTTCTCCTGTTTTTTCATCCCTTTCATACAGGGTGAGGCGAATCTTCATTTTCAAATTTACAGAATAAGTCAAACCCCTCTCCATACACTCTCGAATGGTGTATTTTGACTTTCCAATCTCGCTACTGACATACTCTAAAGAAAGTCGATTTTGAGGATCGTGAATGGGGAAAATGGATTTGAAAACCTTCTCAATGCCGCTCTCGGCGCTGGACTGGGTGGGGCTTAAAAAATTGTCAAAACTTGCCTTTTGTAGCTGGAGAAGATTGGGGATTTCTATTTGCTTTGAGATGTTTGAGAAATCTACCCTTAAACGATTTCCTGATTTGTTACCTGACATTGCGTTATACCTCGTGGTAAAATTTGTAAATTTAAAAAAGAAGACCTAAATTGAGGCAAAGAGGCAATTGCGCAAAATTCCCTCCCGCCTCAAGCTGAAAATTCACTTAAGCTCTACCTTAGCCCCAGCCCCTTCGAGTTGTTTTTTAGCCTCTTCGGCATCAGCTTTGGCTACCGCTTCTTTGAGGGTTGAAGGCGTTTGCTCAACGGCATCCTTTGCCTCCTTCAAGCCAAGCCCGGTCAAGGCGCGGACGATTTTGATCACCTCAATCTTCTTCGCCCCACTATCGATCAAAACAATATCAAATTCAGTTTTTTCCTCAGCCGCATCAGCACCGCCAGCACCAGCAGCACCGCCAGCCACCATAACAGGAGCAGCAGAGACGCCAAATTTTTCTTCAAATTCTTTCACCAGTTCTGAAAGCTCAAGAACGCTCAAATTTGAAATATACTCCAACACATCTTCTTTAGAAATTGCCATTTTTTTCCTTTCAATCAATTTTCTGTTTCTTTTTTGTTTTTAAGCGCATTCAATCCAATGGTAAAATTGGCAATCGGCGCTTTCCAAACCTGCAAAAGCATCGCAAGCAACTCATTACGTGAGGGCATCTTAGCAAGGGCTTGCACCTTTTTGACATCGGCGACTTCACCATCAATAAAGGCGGATTTGATTTGAAACCACTCGTTGTTTTCTTCAAATTTAGCCGCTACCTTACTGACGCTGAGTTGATCCTCGCCCCAAAGATAAATGTTGGTATCTTTGAGAACCAGACCCGTTTTGCCGGAATTTTGAAGAGCAATGTGCGCTAAGGTATTTTTGATAACCTTAACCGCGACATTGTTTTCCCTTGCGTTATGCCTAAGCTCTTCTAGCTTTTTGGTATTGAGCCCCTTGTAATTGCAAACTACAATGGCTTCACTGGCCCTGAAGCCTTCCTCGAGCTTGGCAATGATTTCCACTTTTTCACTTCGTGTCACAACTTCTCCTTTCCGACCGGCGATTTCAAGCAGAGCGATTTCTCATTTAAGCCTCACGGCCTCGGCTATCTCCAATCTAAAATAAAAGCCTCAAAAAATCAAATTTTTTCAGGTTTTTATTTGAAAATAGAGTCGCAGAGGCAACTCTTATTTCATATCCAAAAGCTCCTGCGTTTCAAGTCTCAAAGAAGGGCTCATCGTCAAAGACAGGGCCGCATTTTTGATATACCTCCCCTTAGCGC
Source organism: Campylobacter sp. (assembly GCF_030528245.1). GTDB lineage: Bacteria > Campylobacterota > Campylobacteria > Campylobacterales > Campylobacteraceae > Campylobacter_D. The sequence goes on along the minus strand of NZ_JAUMZG010000031.1, from coordinate 3,440 downwards.
TTGCTGGCTTGTGCTTGTTGATAGCCTTGACAAAGGTCGAAATATTATCCCAAAGCTGCTCCTTTGAAAAACTCACCTTGCCCAATCCTGCATGGATATTTCCCTGCTTATCCACACGAAAATTCACCTGCCCACTCTTAGCATTGTGCACAGCCTGCGCTACATCCATCGTTACCGTGCCTGTTTTGGGATTTGGCATCAGTCCCTTGGGGCCTAAAATTCTACCGACCTTACCCACAAGTCCCATCAAATTTGGCGTAGCGATCAAAACATCAAAATTCATATTGCCCTTTTGAATGTCCTCGATCAACTCATCACTTCCTACGATGTCTGCTCCTGCGTTTTTTGCTTCATCAGCCTTCGCATCCTTTGCAATAACCGCAACGCGAACCTTCTTCCCTGTCCCAGCAGGCAAAACAACAGAGCCCCTAATCATCTGATCGGCGTGTCTTGGATCGACATTCAGTCTTAACGCGAGCTCGATGGTCTCGTCAAATTTTGCCGAAGCTAAAGTTTTAACCACATCGATCGCTTCGTTTAGGGCATAATCCTTACTTGAATCAAATTTTTGCGACAATTCTTTTAATCTTTTTGTTAATTTAGCCATTATTTTCTCCGCATTTTAAAGTGCTACCGCCGCAGCGGTGAATGATTAATCCACGATTTCAACGCCCATAGAGCGAGCCGAACCTGCAATAATTTTAGCCGCTTGGTCCCTATCCTTAGTGTTCAAATCGGCAATTTTTTTATCAACGATTTCCAAAATTTGAGCACGAGTTAGCTTTCCTACCTTATTTTTGAGAGGATTATCCGTCCCCTTGGCGATGCCTGCTGCCTTTTTGATGAGGTCGGTGGCTGGGGGCTGCTTGGTGATAAAGGTAAAACTTTTATCCGCATAAACCGTGATAACAACAGGGATGTTAAAACCAGCCATATCTTTCGTTTTTTCGTTGAAGGCCTTGCAAAATTCCATAATATTCACACCCTGTTGCCCCAAGGCCGGGCCGACTGGGGGCGATGGATTGGCCTTTGTGGCGGCAATTTGCAATTTAATTTCACCCACGACTTTCTTAGCCATAACAAATCTCCTTATATAACTTTTTCAACTTGAGAATATAAAATTTCAACGGGCGTGGAACGACCGAAAATAGAAACATTGAGCTTCAAAAAACCACGAACCATATCATACTCCTCAACGATGCCCGTAAAATTCGCAAAAGGCCCCTCTACAATCCTAACATTCTCGCCCGCTTCGAAAGAAATTTTAGGCTTAGGCGCGGCCCTGTTGTGAACTTTTTCTAAGATCAAATTAATATCCTTATCGCTCAAGGGGGTGGGCTTTTTAGACTCGCCGATAAAGCGACCTACCTTTGGGAGTGATTGTATGCAATGCCAAAGCTCGGTATCAAGATCAAGATTTGCAAAAACATAGCCAGAATACAAACTTCTTTCACTAATCTTTTCTTTGCCATTTTTGAATTCAATCACATCCTCAGTAGGTACGACAACTTCCTTCAGTCGCCCTTCAATGCCATTATCTTTTACCAAATTTTCAATGGCTCTTTTAACGGCCATCTCGCTTCCAGCGTAGGTTTGAATGGCATACCACTTGTGATTACTCATTATCAGTCCTCATCAAACAACAGAAGAAACAATAAAAGACATCAACCAGTCCACCAATGCTAAAAATAACGAAATGACACTAACCACCACGAAAACAGCAATATAAGCATTGCGAACCTGCTCTTTTAAAGGGAAAATAACCTTCCCCAACTCGGCCTTTGATAATTTAAAATAAGTTACTAATTTTTCCATTACAAAACCTCATTATGGCAGGGCAAGAGGGATTCGAACCCCCAACCATCGGATTTGGAATCCGGCGCTCTACCGTTGGAGCTATTGCCCTAAGGCACAAAGCTTAACTTTTTAGCTTGACTTCTTTATGAAGCGTGTGTTTTTTTAATCTTGGACAATATTTTTTAAGCTCTAATTTTTCCGTAGTATTTTTACTATTTTTATAGGTGCTATAATTAATATCGCCACATTCTTCACACTTTAAACCAACTTTAACTCTCATCTATTTTCCTTAAAATTAAAAGCCAAGCTTTTAAACTTGGCTTTTTAAATTTACTTAATGATTTTAGAAACGACCCCAGAACCAACAGTCTTACCACCTTCACGGATAGCAAAACGAGTTCCTTCCTCAAGTGCAACTGGAGCGATAAGGCTAACTGTAATTCTTACATTTTCACCCGGCATAACCATCTCAACACCATCAGCTAATTTAATAGAACCTGTAACATCAGTCGTTCTTACATAAAACTGTGGGCGATAATTGTTGAAAAATGGAGTATGGCGACCGCCCTCATCTTTGTTTAGAATATAAACTTCTGCTTCAAAATCAGTATGAGGAGTGATAGATTTAGGCTTTGCAAGAACCATACCACGAAGAACCTCTTCTTTTTTAGTTCCTCTTAAAAGCACACCGACATTATCGCCTGCCTCGCCTTGATCCATTTCTTTTCTAAACATCTCAACGCCTGTAACTGTTGTAGTTTGAGTATCTTTAATACCAACAATTTCAATAGTATCGCCTACTTTTACCACGCCTTTTTCAATTCTACCTGTAACAACAGTTCCACGACCAGAAATTGAAAAAACATCTTCAATAGGCATTAAGAAATCTTTTTCAGTGTCTCTCACAGGGGTCGGAATATACTCATCAACTGCCTTCATAAGCTCCAAAACTTTAGCCGACCACTCGCCATCTTGTCCAGCCTTAGCTTCTTCTAAAGCTTGAAGAGCAGAACCTGAAACGATAGGAGTATCATCGCCTGGGAAATCATACGAGCTTAATAACTCTCTAATTTCCATTTCAACCAACTCTAAAAGCTCAGCATCATCAACCATATCAGCCTTATTCATAAAAACAACGATATAAGGAACGCCTACTTGACGCGAAAGCAAAATGTGCTCTCTGGTTTGTGGCATAGGACCATCTGCAGCAGAAACGACCAAAATCGCTCCGTCCATTTGCGCAGCACCTGTAATCATATTTTTAACATAATCAGCGTGTCCAGGACAATCCACATGCGCATAGTGGCGATTTTCTGTCTCATACTCAATGTGAGAAGTCGCGATGGTAATACCACGCTCTTTTTCTTCAGGAGCATTGTCGATATTATCATAGTCCTTAAGCTCTGCCAAACCCTTTCTAGATAAAACAGCAGAAATAGCAGCTGTTAGAGTAGTTTTACCGTGGTCTACGTGACCAATAGTACCAATATTTACATGTGGCTTGTTACGAGAAAATTTTTCTTTAGCCATTTTATTCCTCCGTATAAAAATTAAATAAGCAAGTCTAAATTTATCTAAATTTTTTCAAATTATGGAGCTCATAGCGGGAATTGAACCCGCGACCTCTCCCTTACCAAGGGAGT
>NZ_JAUMZG010000030.1 GCF_030528245.1 Campylobacter sp. | reverse complement strand
CGGAAACGGCTGGCGCGTGGAATTTTCTGGTGTGGCGGTGGGATGGCGGGGAATTTGGCCGCGAAAATTTGCTGGCATGGCGCCGGGTAGAAATTCTAGAGCTAGGCTAGAATTTATCGCGGCTAGGTGGGAATGATGGCGCGGAGAATTTTTTCGAGGCAAGTCAGGGAGGCTGGGGGCGGAATTTCAAGCGGGAATTGCGGCGGGGAGGATTTTGACCCTGAGCGGGGCGGAATTTGGCTGGGTGAAATTCTGGAGGCAAATTTGCTGCGCGGAGTGGAAATTTTGGCGGCCGGCAGGGGCGCAGAGAGTGCGGGAGGCGTCGTGTGGATATGTTTTGGGTGCTAGGAGGGGGAGCGGGAGGCTGGAAAATTTGGCCACGCTTGAAGTTTAATGAAATTTTAGGATAGTTTCACTACAATCAGGCCTCACATCACTACAAGGATGGCTTTGTGTATTATTTGTCCGAGCTGAGCTCCTACGCGTTTTTTAGCTATATCAGTGTGCGGGGGGGGTTTGCCTTTTTCATCGCGCTATTTTTGAGCCTTTATTTGACGCCCAAATTTATCGCCTGGGCCAAGCGCAAGGATGCCAGCCAGCCCATCTACGAATACGCCCCGCAAAATCATCAGGGCAAGGCCAAAACGCCCACGATGGGCGGGGTGGTCTTCATCGCCTGCGCGGTGGTGGCGAGCCTGCTTTGCGTGCACCTTGATAATCTTTTCGCCCTGATGGGGCTTGCTTGCCTTGTTTTGTTTTGCCTCATTGGGCTTGTGGATGATGCGGGTAAAATTCTAAAAAACAACAACCACTCAGGCCTCAGCCCCAAAAATAAGCTCCTCGCGCAGGTCATCATCAGCCTCATCGTCCTCGTCCCGCTTTACTCCACGCAAATTTTAAATGCCCAATTTTACCTGCCCTTTTATAAGCATCCGCTCTTTGATATGCAGCTTTTCGCCCTAGCCTTTTGGACCCTCGTCCTCATCTCAAGCTCCAACGCCGTCAATCTCACAGACGGCCTTGATGGCCTAGCCACCGTGCCTAGCATTTTCTCCATCGCCACTTTAGGGATTTTGGTCTATCTTATCGGCAATGTCATCTACAGCGACTACCTCCTCCTGCCCAAAATCAACGGCCTGGGCGAGGTGAGTATCATCTGCGCGGCCCTCATCGGCGCCCTGATGGGCTTTTTGTGGTATAACTGCTACCCTGCGCAAATTTTTATGGGCGATAGCGGCAGCCTTGCCCTTGGCGGCTTTATCGGCTTTTTGGCTGTGGTGAGTAAAAATGAAATTCTGTTACTGTTGATCGGTTTTGTCTTTGTTTTGGAGACGATTTCTGTGATTTTGCAGGTAGGAAGCTTTAAAATTTGGGGCAAGAGGGTCTTTAAAATGGCGCCCATCCATCATCATTTTGAAAAACTAGGCTGGGTGGAAAATAAAATCATAGTCCGCTTTTGGATGATAGCCCTGCTGAGTAATCTCCTAGCCCTCGCCTCCTTGAAACTGCGATGAAAAAATCCCTCTTTGGCTACGGCAAGACGACGCGGGCCTTGGCTGAAATTTGGGGGGCCAAGATGGGGGGCTTTTGCATTTATGATGATGGCTTTGATGCGCCGCAAAAGGATGCCTTTGGCAATGCCCTACTGCCGACAAGCGCCTTCAAGCCCGATGAAAGCGAGCTTGAAATCCCAAGCCCCGGCTTCCCTCCCCAGCACGAGCTGATTTTAAGGGCGCGGAATTTAAAAAGCGAGTATGATTTTTTCTACGATGCGATGCCGCGCTCTGTGTGGATCAGCGGGACGAACGGCAAGACCACCACCACGCAGATGAGCCAGCACCTGCTTGGAAGAATCGGCGCGCAAATGGGGGGCAATGTCGGCACTCCTTTGGCCGCGATGGATGCGGGGGCTAGGCTTTGGATCTTAGAAACCTCCTCCTTTACCCTGCACTACACGCGCGAGGCAAGGCCTGAAATTTACGCCCTTTTGCCCATCACGCCCGATCATCTTTCTTGGCATGGCTCCTTTGAAAAATACGAAGCGGCTAAGTTGAGCGTTTTGGAAAGGATGAGTGCCAATTCTACCATCATCCTGCCGCAAAAATACGCCCACATGGCTAGCGGGGCCAGGATGATCGCCTATGAGGATGCGCAGGATTTGGCGGAAAAAATGGGGCTTGAGCCTTTAAAAATTCGCTTCAAGCCGCCCTTTTTGCTCGATGCCCTCATCGCCCTGAGTGTGGAGAAAATCGTGCTAGGAAGCGCAAGCTATGAGCTTTTGAACGACTTTGTGATGGAAAAAAACAAACTGGAGGAATTTTTTGACGCCAAGGGCAGACTCTGGGTCAATGACACCAAAGCAACCAACGAAGCGGCGGCTCTTGAGGCGCTCAAGCGCTACGCGGATAAAACAATCCATTTCATCGTGGGCGGGGATGATAAGGGCGTGGATTTGGGGGAGCTTTTTGACTTCATGCGGGGGCTGGATGTGCGAATTTACGCCATAGGCTCAAGCGCTGAAAAAATGATGGCTCACGCGCAAAAATGCGGCATCAGCGCGCAAAAATGCGGCGAGCTGAGCCTTGCTGTGCGGAGCATAGCCGCGACCCTGCAGGTGGGCGAGGTCGCTCTGCTAAGTCCTGCTTGCGCGAGTTTGGATCAGTTCGCATCCTATGCCGAGCGGGGTAGGATTTTTAAGGAGAGCGTGCGGGATTTAGACTGATCGGACGAGGTGGGTTTTAGAGCCGCGCTCGTAGGCCTTGATCTTGTCGCTGTGCCTTAGCGTGAGTCCTATGGCATCAAGTCCCTCCAAGAGGCAGCTGCGGTAAAATTCATCGATGCGAAAGTCAAATTCTCGCCCGAAGGCCTCGACCTTGTTTGTCGCTAAAGAGATCGCGATGTGCTTGTCCTCGCTTTTTTTGAGCGACTCGGTCAAAAAAGCAAGCGCCTCTTTTGGCAGGGTCAAAACGAGCAAGCCATTTCCAAGCGCGTTGTTTTTAAAAATGTCCGCAAAAGAAGGCGCGATAATCGCCCTGATGCCGTAATCCACCAGCGCCCAGGGTGCATGCTCTCTAGACGATCCGCTGCCAAAATTTTCCCCCGCTATCAGGATGGAGGTGCCGCGATAGTCGGCTTGATTGAGGCTGAAATTTTCATTCAAAACCCTCTCCTCATCGTCCAAATAGCGCCAATCGTGAAAAAGATGCTTCCCAAAGCCCGTCTTGCTCACAGAAAGCAAAAACTGCTTGGGGATGATCTGATCGGTGTCGATATTATCATACTCCAGTGGGCAGGCGATGCCCCTGTGCGTGGTGAATTTTTGCATACAAGCTCCTCATAAATATTTTCTCGGATCCGAAATTTTCCCCTCCAAAGCCGCCGCCGCCGCACTCGCAGGGCTCATCAAGTGCGTGATGGCCCCCCTGCCCTGCCTGCCGACAAAGTTGCGATTGGAGGTCGAGGCCACCCTCTGCCCACTCTGCGCCTTGTCGTCGTTCATCCCAAGGCACATCGAGCAGCCCGGAAGCCTCCACTCACAGCCCGCATCGATGAAAATTTTATCCAGTCCCAGCTCACAGGCCGCCCTCCTCACCCTCATCGAGCCCGGGACGATCAAAGCTTTGACCTTTGGATGAATTTTTTTGCCCTTCAAAATGGAAGCGGCGATTTGCAAATCCTCCAAGCGGCCATTCGTGCAAGAGCCTATAAAAACGACATCCACGCCCAATCCCTCCAGACTCTGACCCTCGCAAAGCCCCGTGTAAGCCAAAGCCTCGCTCAAATTCTTTCCCATTCCCTCGTCCAAATCCCTAGCCCAAGGCACCACCTCATCCACGGCCACGACCTGAGCGGGATTTGTGCCGTAAGTAACCTGCGGCCCAATCCCCCCCACATCGATGCGAAGCGTCTTGTCAAAGTGCGCCCCCGCATCGCTTTTTAGCCCCTTCCAAGCCTCCACATTCTGCTCCCACGCCTCACCCTTCGGAGCGTATTCCCTGCCTTTGAGGTAGGTGAAGGTTTTTTCATCCGGCGCTATGAGGCCGACCTTGGCGCCTAGCTCTATGGACATATTCGCCACGCTCATGCGCGCCTCCATGCTTAAATTTTCAATGGCCTCGCCGCAAAATTCCACCGCATAGCCCGTGCCGCCTGCTGTGCCCAGTTTGCCGATGAGATAGAGGATCAGATCCTTCGCAAAGACGCCCTTTGTGAATTTGCCCTCGCACTCAATTTTCATCGTTTTAAGCCTTGCTTGCTTGAGCGTTTGCGTGGCCAAAACATGCTCCACCTCACTCGTGCCTATGCCAAAAGCCAGCGCCCCAAAGGCGCCGTGAGTCGCCGTGTGCGAATCCCCACAAACCAAAGTAGTGCCGGGCAGGGTGAAGCCAAGCTCGGGCCCGATGATATGCACGATGCCCTGATTTTCATCACCCAAACCAAAAAGGCGGATGCCCGCTTTTTTGGTGTTGCGAATGAGGGCCTGAATTTGCTCCTGGGCTAAAGGCAAGCAGTCCTCAAGCCTGCTGCTCTTCGTCGAGACATCATGATCCACAGTGGCCAAGGTCAGGTCAGGCCTAGCCACAGGGCGCCGGGCAAGCTCAAGCGCCGAAAAGGCCTGAGGGCTGGTTACTTCGTGTATCAAGTGCCTATCGATGTATAGGATCGCAGGCTCCCCCGTCGCCTGATGAACGATGTGCGCATCGTAAATTTTCTCGTATAATGTTTTTGCCATTTTCACTCCAAATTTTCACAGATCGCAAGACCCATCGCGTCCGTGCTAAGATAATTTTGCGCGTTTAAATCCTTAGTGAATTTATTTTGCTTTAAGCATTTTTCAACGGCCCTTTCCACACTCAAAGCCGCCGCCTCCTCCCCGAAAGAATAACGCAGCAAAAGGGCTAGGCTTAGAATTTGTGCGATGGGGTTGGCTATGTTAAGATGCGCGATATCGGGCGCGCTGCCCCCCGCTGGCTCGTAGAGTCCGTAATTTTTGGCGTTCAGGCTTGCTGAGGCTAGGGTCCCCAAAGAGCCGCTGATCATCGCCAGCTCATCGCTCAAAATATCACCAAAGAGATTATTGCAAAGCAAGACATCAAAGCGCGCAGGGTTTTTAAGCACCTGCATCGCGGCATTATCCACATAAAGATGCTCCAACTCCACATCCGCATACTCCCGCGCCACTTCCTCCACCACGCGCCGCCATAAAATCGAGCTTGAGAGCACATTTGCCTTATCCACGGAGCAGAGCTTTTTGCGCCTTTTTTGCGCGCTTTTAAAGGCGATATGCGCGATGCGCTCAATCTCGCCCCTTGTGTAAAATTCAGTGTCAAAGGCACTATCCTCATGCAAAGCGCTCTTGCCAAAATAAATCCCTCCCGTAAGCTCCCTCACGCACAAAATATCAAGCCCCTCGCTCACAATGTCCGCCCTCAAGGGCGAAAGATGCTCTAAATTTTCGTAAATTTTTGCGGGGCGGAGATTGGCGAAAAAGTCAAAATGCTTACGCAGGGGCAAAAGCGCAGCCCTTTCTGGCCGCTCATCTGGGGGCAAATTGTCCCATTTTGGTCCCCCCACAGAGCCGAGCAAAATCGCATCGCTATCCTCGCAAATTCTCAGCGTCTCCTCACTCAAGGCCACTCCGAAAGTATCAATGCTAGCCCCGCCTATTTTCGCCTCCTTAAGCTCCACGCGAAGGGGTTGCTTTTCCTCAAGCCTCTCAAGCACACGCAAAGCCTCGCGCATCACCAAGGGGCCGATGCCATCGCCCGGCAAAACGGCTATTTTGTAGCGTCTCATCTCCCCTCCTTGCTCTGCTCGACCCTCAGGGAGCGGTAAATGTCGTTAAAAGCGGCGTTGAAGGCCTGAGCCGAGGCCTCGATGACGTCGGTTGAGAGGCCTCTGCCGTGGAAAATTCTACCCCGAAAGTCCATGCCCACATCCACCTGTCCTTGCGCATCCACGCCCAAGCCCTTGGCGCTGATGGTGTAATGCACGAGGGAGCATTCGAGCTTGACAAGGCGCATCATGGCATTAAAGGCGGCTTCAATAGGCCCGTTTCCCGTGCTCGATTCGCATTGGCTGATCCCGTTGATCTTCATTTTGACGGAGGCCGTGGGCAAGGTGCCGCTGACGACGGTTAAATTTTCTAGCTCAAAATAAAGCTTCGCCTCGCCGTCCAAATTCAAAAAAAGCAAGGCTTCTAGGTCGTAATCATACACCTGACCCTTTTTGTCGGCCAGTTTTAAAAACTGCCCATAAAGCGTCTCTAGGTCGTAATTTTGCGCCTCATAGCCTAAATTCTCAAGGCAAGAGCGTATCATGGCCCGGCCGCTGCGCGCGGTCATGAGCATGCGATTTTCCTTGATGCCTATGCTTTGCGGGGTGATGATTTCGTAGGTGCTGCGATTTTTGAGCACCCCGTCTTGATGGATGCCTGAGCTGTGTGAGAAGGCATTGGAGCCCACGATGGCCTTGTGGCTTGGGACGGGCTCGTTGCAGAGGGAGGCGACAAGCTTGGAGGTTTTGTAGATGTTTTCGCAGCGGATGTCCGTGTGAAGTCCGCCCAAGAGCTCACGGCGCGTCTTTATCGCCATCACGACCTCCTCGAGTGCGCAGTTTCCCGCACGCTCGCCCAGTCCGTTGATGGTGCACTCTATCTGGCGTGCCCCTTGCATGATGGCGCTTAGGCTATTGCCAGCGGCTAGGCCTAGGTCGTTATGACAATGCACGGAGATCACCGCCTTGTCGATGTTTGGGACCCTATCGAAAAGCCCCTTGATGATGCTAGCGAATTCAAAGGGCAGGGTGTAGCCTACGGTGTCGGGGATGTTGATGGTGCTGGCCCCGGCTGCGATCGCCCTCTCAACCATCAAACAAAGCCTATCCAGTGGCGTGCGACCCGCGTCCTCGCAGGAAAATTCCACATCATCGGTATAGTTTCGCGCGCGCTTGATGGCCCTTTCTGCCATCGCTAAAACCTCGTCGAAGTCCTTTTTTAGCTTACTTTCAATGTGCAGGGCTGAGGTGGCGATAAAGGTGTGAATTCTAAAACGAGGGGCGGATTTTAAGGCCTCATAACAGGCGTCAATGTCCCTATCTAGGGCGCGTGAGAGGGCGCAAATGGTGGAATTTTTAACCCGCTGTGCGATGGTGCTAACGGACTCAAAATCTCCCGGCGAGGATACAGGAAAACCCGCTTCAATCACATCAACGCCTAAATTTTCCAAGGCTAGAGCGATTTGTAGCTTTTGGTTGAGGCTTAGAGATTGCTGCAGGGCCTGCTCCCCATCGCGCAAGGTGGTGTCGAAAATGATGATTTTATCCCCCATCCAAATCCTTTCAAATTATGATTTATGGGCAATTATAATAAATCTGCGTTAAATTTCCATACAGGCGTAGCGATGGCCGTGAAAATCCTTAAACGCCTTGAATTTAAAGCCCATTTTTGCATAGGCTGCTTTGGCGGCTGCGTTGTCCTCCTCGACGATGAGGGAGAGCTTTTTCCCTGCTTTTTGTGCCGCGCTGTGAGCGTGCAAAATCAAGGCCCGCGCTATCCCCCTCCCCCTAGCCCTCTCATCCACAGCGATGCTATCAAGGTAAAATTCCTCCCCGCACTCCCTCAAAATGCCATCCTCCTTACCCAAGGCCCTCAAATTTTCCCGCAAGGGAGCATCGAGCGCCTCAGCCATCGCGCCATCATAAAAGCAAAGCGCGCCTAAAATTTCCCCAGCCTCCTCAAAGACGCAGACATTTTCATAGCTTAAGCGATTGCCCTCCCGCACAAAAAAGCCCTCCAAGCACGACAGAGCCATCCTTTCATCCTCATGGCCGCTGAGTTTATAGATGAAATGATCCATGGCTAGGGCTAGCAGGGAGATGGCTCTTTTTGCGTCTGATTTTTTTGCTTTTCTTATCAAAATTTGTCCTTTGTTGTGATGCAATTTAACTTTTTTCCTTATAATTTTAGCCCTTAAAACCCAACGAAAAGGATGAAAATGGGACGCGCTTTTGAATACCGCAGAGCCTCCAAAGAAGCCCGCTGGGACAAGATGAGCAAACTCTTCCCCAAGCTCGCTAAAGCCATACAGGTAGCCGCCAAGGAGGGCGGGGGCGATCCCGATATGAACCCCAAGCTAAGAAGCGCCATCGCCACCGCAAAGGCCAATAACATGCCCAAAGACAACATTGACGCAGCGATAAAAAGAGCTAGTGGCAAGGATGGCGCGGAGATCAAGAGCATCCATTATGAGGGCAAGGCGCCGCACGGGGCCCTGGTGATCGTCGAGTGCATGAGCGATAACCCCACCCGCACGGTGGCGAATGTGAAGGCGATTTTCAACAAAAACGGCGGGGAAATTTTGCAAAACGGCTCTTTGGGCTTCATGTTCGCGCGTAGGGCTGTGTTTCGCTTGGAGAAATTTGAGGGGGATTTGGAGGCGCTGGAGCTGGACCTCATCGATGCGGGGCTTGAGAATTTGGAGCAGGATGAGAGTGGACTCGTCGTGAGTGGGGACTATACGGCCTTTGGAGAGCTTTCAAACGCCCTTGAGGCTAGGGGTCTGGTGCTGAAAAAAGCCGGGCTTGAGTATGTGCCAAATAGCCCCGTGTCCTTCAGCGAGGAGCAACTAGGCGATATAGAAAAGCTCTTGGACAAGCTGGAGGATGATGATGATGTCTTGGCTGTTTATACGAACATTGAGTGAAATTTAAATGCCAGTTTTCTCCCCCGCGCAAAAAGAGCTTTTTGAGAGAAATTTAAGGGCCTTGAAAAATTCAAGCCTAAGGGCCGCTTTGGCGCAGCTTGTTGGGGGTGAATTTAGGGCCATCGTGGGTGCTGGTGAGCTTGATCTCAACCTCGCTGATACTGGGGGGGGGGGGGGGGGTAAAATCTACCAAAAACCCTTAGGCGAGGTGAGAGCTAGCCTTGAGCTTTAAAATGACAAAAACCCCCTCTAACCTGTGCTTTATTTTTACGGCTTTGGTAATGGGCTTTTGCTAAAAGCCCTAGCCGCCAACCCGCACTGCCATCACCTTGTGATTTTTGAAAGCAGGCTGCAAATTTTATGGACGATCTTTCACTGTGTGGATTTTAGCGAGGAGTTTGAAAGGCAAAAATTCATCCTCATCGATGCCAACACCATCACGGCTGAAGAATTGCGCTGCCTCTTGGATTATGAGCCCTTTTTCAGCTATGCGAAGACTTATTTTTTGGAGCCAAATTGCGAGTATTATGAGCGCTTTGGCGAGGATTTGTTGCGGGTAAATTCCCTCATGATGGGGGCGATAAAATTCATCATCTACGCCCACGGCAACGACCCCCTAGATGCCCTGCAGGGCATAGAGCAGCTCATTTGCAACCTAGCGCCAATGATTGAAAATCCTACCTTTGGCGAATTGTTACAAAAGCGAAGAGGGCTATGCGAAAACGCCATCATCGTCTCCACAGGCCCCAGCCTCACCAAGCAACTACCCCTTTTAAAGCAGGTGCAAGGACGCGCTCTGATTTTCGCGGCCGATAGTGCCTATCCCATCCTAGCCAAATGGGGCATTCGGCCTGATTTTGTTTGCATGGTTGAGCGCTCGGAGCTCACGGCGGAATTTTTCAAGCACGATTTTGGGGAATTTGACGCGGGGGTGGTGTTTTTGTGCTTGTCCCTCGTGCATCCCAATGCCTTGAAATTCTTAAAACAAAACGGACGCAGTTTCATTCTCATCCCCAGAGACGGTACCTTTGAGCGGTATTTGGCCCTCAAAAAATGGGGCGTTTTGGCCAATGCCTCCAATGTCGCTTGTATGAATTACATCCTTGCCAATGCGCTGCATTGCAAAAATATCATACTCATCGGGCAGGATTTGAGCTATGATGAAAGAGGCTTTTCGCATCCTAAGGATTATCAAAACAGTCAAGATTTTGAAAGTGCGGAGGAGAAAATCCCCATTCTGGCCTACGGCGGCGATGGCGAGGTTTTGACGCATGCGATGTGGCTGATGTTTAAGCAAAATTTAGAGGACAATATTTTAAGACTTGGGGCGACTTGCTACAATGCCACGGAGGGCGGCGCGCGCATCGAACATAGCATAGAAAAGCCCTTTGGGGAGTGCTGCGAGGAGCTTTTGGGGCAGGATTTGCAAAGGCCCTTTGCAAGGCTTTGGCCTCTAAATTTTGAAAAGCAAAACGAGCTTTTGCTAACGGCTTGGGCGAAGATTGAAGCGAGCGCGCGGCATTGTGAGGATTTATCCGCGCATTTTAGTGGCCATCTGCAAAGGCTTGAGGGCGCCCTACTTGATTTTTCTCAAAATAGCAGTGAGGACTACCGTTTCAAACTCACGACGATTTTAGGAGCTTTTGAGGAAGATCTAAACGCAAAGGGTGAAAAATACGCGCATGTTTTTGAGCTCTTGCATCCCTACCTTGTGCAGTGGAGGCTTAATTTTTCAAAAATTTTAGTTCTACAGCCCAAAACCATCGAGGACGACTTTAATAAAATTGCACTTTTGGCGCAGGAAAATTTGAAATTGTTGGAATTCATTTTGGGGGCTTTGAAAATTTTGAGGCAGAAAATTTATGAAAACAAAGGCCCCCTGAAAGACACTTTAGAGGCGAGAAATTTAACAAAATACTTAAGGAGTAAAAATGCTAAAAACCATAGACACAACTAAGGTCGCGGAGTATAATTTCGCCCGCATCCACACCGAAAAGGGCGTGATGAGCCTGAGGCTTTTTAATGACGCCGCGCCCCAAACGGTGTGCAATTTCGCCGAGCTCGCGCGTTCTGGCTTTTACAAAAATCTCACCTTTCACAGGGTGCTTAAAAATTTCGTCATCCAAGGCGGCTGCCCGCACGGCACAGGCACGGGGGGGCCGGGGTATCGCATAGAGTGTGAGTGCGACGGGCAGGCTCATAAGCACTTGCGCGGGACGCTTTCCATGGCTCATGCGGGGCGCGACACGGGGGGGAGTCAGTTTTTCATCACGCACAGTCCGCAGCCGCATCTTGACGGGGTGCATACGGTTTTTGGGCAAATCGATGAAAAAGATAAAGATAGCCTTAAGGTTTTAGACTCCATCAAGCAGGGGGACAAAATTTTGGACATTGAAATTTTAAGCAAGCTGCAAGATTAAAATGCAAGAAATTTTAGACCTCATCATCCAAACGGCCAGCGCCTGGGGCTATGTGGGCATTATCGTTTTGATGACGCTTGAGAGTTGTTTCATCCCCTTTCCCAGCGAGGTGGTGATGATACCCGCTGGCTACCTCGCGCAAAAGGGAGAGCTTGACTTTGCCCTTTGCGTTTTAAGCGGGGTCGTGGGGTCTGTTTTGGGCGCTTTGATCAATTACTACCTTTGCTTTTTTTGGGGCAGGAGGGCGGTGCTAAAATGGGGGAGGATTTTTGGCATCAACGCGCAGAATTTTGCCAAATTTGAGGCTTTTTTCAACAAACACGGCGCTTTTTCAACCTTCATCTGCAGGCTGCTTCCGGGCATCAGGCAATACATCTCCATGCCCGCAGGACTTGCTAGGATGAGCCTTGTCATCTTCGTGCTTTTCACCGCCGCAGGCAGCGGGATCTGGGTGGGTATGCTGGTGTGCTTGGGCTATTTTTTGGGAGAAAATGAGGCGCTCATCAAAGAATACCTGCATCAAATTTTAATCCTCATCCTGCTTTGTGTGCTGATTTTAAGCCTGATTTACATCAAAATCAAAAAACCCCTTTCAAGGAAAAACTGAATGCAAAAGCCAGATATTCAAGCTGTGAGCGATTTTTTAACCGACTACATTCTCGTGATGCTAAGCTCTGGGACTTACACGGCCAGAGTGGCTAAGTGCGTGGATAGGATAGCGCAAAGTTACGGCTATGAAATCCACATCAACTTTTTCCTGCATCATTTCTCGGCCAACATCGTCGACAAAGAGGACAAGGCCATCAACCGCACCTACATCATCCCCAACAAACACGCGCATTTGAATTTCAAGCTCATCTTGGATTTGAGTGCGTTGAGTTGGGCGATTTATGATAAAAAATGTAGTCTTAGCACGGCTTGGAGGCTTTTTAGGCACATCAAGGGTCAAAAAAAATACCCGCAAATTCTAAATTTACTCATCGTTCCCCTAGGCAATGCGGCCTTTTGCAGGCTCTTTGGTGGGGATTGGGGTGGCTTTGTTTTGGTGCTTTTGGCGACCTTTGTGGGGCTTGTTTTGCGGCACATTTTTAGCAGGATAAAAATCGACCTACGCATCCAATACGCCCTTTGCGCTTTCGTCTCATCGCACATTGTATTTTTGGGCATGGAGGCTGGCTTCAGTCTGGAGTCAGACATCGCTCTGGGCTCTAGCATACTTTATTTGATTCCGGGTGTTTTTTTCATCAACGCCATCATCGACATCCTGAAAGACTACATTCTCATGGGACTTAGTCGCATCATCAATGTAGCGATATTGGTCGGCTGCATCGCTGTGGGGGTGTATAGCACGATCGCCATTTCACATTTTGGAGTCTTGCAATGAGTGCCCTACTGGATGATATGTTTTTTGCGGCTATTGCTGGTTTTTGCTTCGCCTATGCGTGCAATCCACCTCTAAAAACGCTGATTTTTTCAGCCCTACTTGCAGCCATCGCGCACGGACTGCGCTTTGCCTTGATGGAATTTTTTCATTTTCAAAACCTAGCCATCGCTACCTTTGTAGCAAGTTTTTTCATAGGCTGCTTGGGAATATTGTGCGCGAAAATTTCCAAAACCCCTGCCGAAATCATCGCCTTCCCCGCCCTCATCCCCATGATACCCGGAATTTACGCTTACAAGGCGATTTTGTATTTGTTCGCCTTCATCCGCAGCGAGGATATGAGCGCGAAGACGCGCTATTTGACGAGCTTTTTTGATCATTTTTTCACAACCCTGTCCGTAACCCTAGCCCTAGCTGTGGGGATTAGCGTAACCTTACTGATATTTTTTGAGCAAAGCTTTATGATGACGCGCAATCGTAAGGAATTTAAAAATATCACTTGATCGGAGATGAAGGGGCGCGGGTTAATGGGACTGCATTTTGTCCTTAAGCTCAAGCCCCAAAAGACCGCAAGCCGTTTTGAGACTGAGCCCGACCATCGCAAAAAGCTTTAAGAGGCTATCCTCGTTCGCGGCACCGATGACCCTATTATCGTAGTAAAATTTATGAAAGGCCGCTGCTAAATTTTTAAGATAATCAGGGATTTTCTGCAGGGCTCTAGCTTCAAAGGCATCGCTTAGAACCGCCTTTAAATTCAAAGCCTCAAAGAGCAAATTGGCGCCCTCCTCGTTGAGGCTTGAAAAATCGGCCCCCAAAATGTCCCCCGTGCTCTTTTGCGTTTTGGCAAAAATTTGCTGAATCCTCGCATAGGCGTAATTGATGTAAAAAATGGGATTGGAGCTGTCTTGCTTTTTGAGATCATTGATGTCAAATTCCAAATGCGTGTCGCATTTTTTACTCAAAAATATAAAGCGCAGGGCATCGGGCCCTATTTCGTCCAAAACCTCGCTCATCAGGATGAAATTCCCCGCTCTTTTGCTCATTTTGTAGGGCTGTCCGTCCCTTAGCAGGGAAACCATTTGCGCGAGGATGATCTCCAAATTTTTAGAATCAAAGCCCAAAAATTCCACCGCCGCCCTCATCCTTGCAATATAGCCGTGATGATCAGCCCCCCAAATATTAACGCAGCCATCATAACCCCTACTCATCTTGTCCCTATGATAGACGATATCGGCCGCCAAGTAGGTCCCTCGCCCATCCTCTCTAACGATGACGCGGTCTTCTTTGTCGCCTTTTTGCGAGGAAGCGAGCCAAATTTTGCCCTCTTTTTCATAAGTGCCGCCGCGCTCCTTGAGTGCCTCAAGCGTTAAATTTAGGGCATTGTAGTAGGATTTTTCGCTCGAGTAGTTGTCAATCTTTATGCGTGCTTGGCGCAAATCTTTTTGAATGCGCTCCATCATTTTATCCTTAGCCCAGTCGACCAGAGTGTTGAGATTTTCATCGCTAAAAAAATCCGCCCCAAAATGCGAAAAAGCCTCCTTAGCTAAATCATCAATATAATCGCCCTTGTAGCATTCCTGCGGATACTCAAGCTCCTCGCCAAGACATAAAATTCTAGCCTTGCTCAAAACCGAAAGCCCCAAAAAATCGATTTGATTCCCCGCATCATTGACATAGTACTCCGTATCAAAACCATAACCCAAATGCCGCGCCACTCGCACCAAGGTATCGCCAAAAATCGCCCCCCTCGCATGGCCGATGTGAAGGGGTCCTGTGGGATTGGCGCTGACATATTCTAAGAGAAATTTTTGCTTTTTTTCTTCGCCTTTTGCGAAATTTTGAGGATTTTTTAGGGCCTCATCGCAAAGGGTGTTTAAAAGGGCTTTGGAGAGCCTAAAATTCAAATAGCCCCCCACCGCCTCAACGCTCTCAAAGCAAGGATTATCCTCAAATTTCAGGGCCAAGTCGCTGGCGATGAGAGCGGGGGATTTTTTTAGCCCCTTTGCCAAGGAAAAAGCCAGGGGCGTGGAAAAATGAGCCAGATTCTTGTTTTTGGGATTTTCCAGCACAAATTCACAGCGCAAAACCCTTTTGATTTCCTCAAAAATAATGCTTTTCAAGGGTGGCCTCAGACTTTTTTATCTTCATTGAGATGGGTATTGGCGGTATTTTCTTTGGACTTTTCTTCGATTTTTTGGGCATTTTTGAGACCCTCATCATCGCTGTCCATCTCGCTTCTAAAGGTTTTGATCCCCTTCCCCACACCCTTAGCAAGCTCGGGAATTTTTTTGGCTCCAAAAAGCAAGATCACGATCACCAAAATGATAATCCAGCCGCTAAGTCCTATGTTTCCAATGTTCATTCATTCTCCTTTGTTCCAAATTGCTTGAATTTGCTTTAAATTTTGCCTCTTCACCCTGCATTTTTGCGCGATTAAAATCGCCCTCAAGGTCTCATAACTTCGCTCCAAGTCGTCATTGATGATGAGATAATCATACTTAAAAAGCTCCCCCATCTCATCCCTAGCGTTTTCTAGCCTTTTTTCAAGCTCTCCTTTCGTCTCAGCATTGCGTTTTAGCAGCCTATTTTTGAGCTCCTGCCTGTGTTTGGTCGTGATAAAGACAGAAACAATATCCTCGCCCATTTTACCTCTAGCGATGTTAAAACCCTGAACGTCTATATCAAAAACGACTATCCGGCCTCCAAGCAAAGCCTCCTCCGTCTGTCTCAAAGAAGTGCCATAATAATTTTCATGCACCCTAGCCCACTCCAAAAAATGCCCTCGCTCTATGCCCCTTTCAAATTCATCCTTTGCGATAAAATGATAATGCACACCGTGAATTTCGCCCTCTCTGGGCTTTCTCGTGGTGGAGGATATGGAAAAATAAAGCTCATCTTTAAATTCCTCAAAAAGTCTGGCGAGCAGGGTGGATTTACCCGCCCCGCTAGGGCCTGAAATGAGCAAAATAAAGCCCCTCAATGCTTATTCTCGTCAAAGCTTATGCTGATGTTTATCTTCATATTCATACCCCTTAAGGCTGCCTTAAGCGTATCGTCATTGATGCTCGAGCTGATCGCCCCAGCGATGCTTTGACTGAGCTCATGCACGATCGTTTCGCTTTGCCCCTCCAAATTCTCAGCATCCGTGCCATCATCCACGCTCTCGCCTAAGGCTTGTTTGATTTGACTTTCTTGAAGGGAGTCAAAATCATTCCCCTTGATGATATCGGGTACGACAAGCTCCTCATCGTGCGTCCCCAAACTCTCATGATCCAAAACGGGCTCATCCTTGAAATCTTCCAAAACCTTACTGCCATTATCTTGAGGAATTTGCAAATCCATCTCATCAAGCTGGGCTAGCGTGTCTTTGATTTGATCCTGGGCATTCAAACCAAGATTTAAAGGCTCATCTTCCTCACCAGAAAGCTCCTCCACAGAGGGCTCAAATTCCTCCGCTGCCGCGTCCTCGCCCTTGCTTTGTCCCAAAAATTCCGCATCGCTTGGCAAATCGTCAAAATTGATTTGCGCCTCCTGCTCCTCGACAACTGGCAAAGGCTCTTGATGTGAATCCACCGGCTCATCAGGCTCTGCATTTGGCACTCCAGTAGCGATTTCTTCAAGGCTTTGCTCCGCTTCATCGGGCGCCTCCTCAGCC
>NZ_JAUMZG010000060.1 GCF_030528245.1 Campylobacter sp. | reverse complement strand
CGCAATTTTAGCATTTTCAAGGGCTTTTTCAATCATTTTTGCATTATGGATACGGCCTAGGAAGTGAAGCTTTTTTTCACTAAAACTTTGCGCGCCAAAAGAAATGCGATTTAGCCCGTAGCTTTTCATCGTTTCAAGCCATTTTAGCGAAGCGGAGTTGGGATTAGCCTCGGAGCTTATTTCGGCATTTTTTTGCAAAAAAGGGCTTAAAAGTTCAAAAATTTCAGCGTAATTTTCAGCCTCTACACAGCTTGGTGTCCCACCGCCGATAAAAAGAGTTTTAATGGATGAGGGCGACACTGTAAAATGCTTCAAATGAAAAAGAATATCCCGCTTTAAAGCCCTAAAATAAGCCTTTTCATAATCCTTTTTTTTAAGACTGGTAAAGGCACAGTAATGGCATTTGCTTTCGCAAAAAGGGATATGGAGATAAAAATGCACGAAAACCTTTTAATTTAAAAATGGTTTGATAATTTTAGTTAAGATTTGCTTACAAAGTTAAGACTTTAATTTCTTTGCTAAAGAATAACCGTGGAGAAAACGAAAAAATACCGCCCCAATGTCGCCGCCATTGTTCTTTCAAGCGACTATCCTTTTTCTTGCGAAATTTTCATTGCAAGGCGTAGCGATATGAGGGAAATTTGGCAGTTTCCGCAAGGGGGCATTGATGAGGGCGAGGATGTGAGGGTGGCCTTGCTTAGGGAGCTAAAAGAAGAGATTGGGACAAATAGGGTTGAAATCATCGCCGAGTATCCCGAGTGGCTGAGTTATGATTTCCCCGCTAAGGTGGCTTCAAAAATGTATCCTTATGATGGGCAAATTCAAAAGTATTTTTTGGTGCGACTTAAAGCAGACGCGAAAATAAATATCCACACCAAGGACCCTGAATTTGATGCCTATCGTTTTGTGCGGGTGCGGGAGCTTTCTAGGTGGGTGAATCATTTCAAAAAAAGGCTTTATTTGCAAGTGCTTGCTTATTTTGAAGAGAAAGGTTATGTTTGATGTTAGTCGTGCAAAAATATGGCGGAACAAGCGTAGGTAATTTAGAGCGTATTGAGGCGGTGGCGCAGCGGGTTATTGAGAGTGCGAAAGAGGGACATAGGCTTGTGGTGGTCGTTTCCGCGATGAGCGGGGTAACCAATAGCCTCATCGAGCAAGCCGAGCATTTGAGTAAAAATCCCAACGGAGAGGCTATGGATATGCTTTTGAGCAGTGGCGAGAGGGCGAGTTCGGCTCTGCTTACCATAGCCCTCAATGAAAAGGGCTTTAAGGCGGTGGTTTTTTCGGGTAGAAGGGCTGGCATTATGACCGATAGCCTTTTTACGAAGGCGAGGATCAAGCACATCGACACAGGGGGCATTGAGGCGGCTTTGGCGGAGGGCTTTATTGTCGTTATAGCGGGTTTTCAGGGTGTGGATGCCCTGGGCAGAGTTACGACCCTGGGCCGGGGGGGAAGTGATCTTAGTGCGGTGGCGGTAGCTGGGGCTTTGAGGGCAGATTTGTGTGAAATTTACACCGATGTGGATGGGGTTTATACGACCGATCCTCGCATTGAGCCTAAGGCAAGGAAGCTGGATAAGATTGCCTATGAGGAAATGCTAGAACTTGCAAGTTTGGGGGCGAAAGTTTTGCAAAATCGCTCTGTGGAGCTTGCAAAAAAGCTCGAGGTAAATTTGGTAACTAGAAGTAGTTTTAATAAAAATGAGGGAACGATGATTACGAAGGAAGATGGAATGGAAAAGGCTCTAGTCAGTGGCATAGCCTTGGATAAAAATCAAGCAAGGATTACTCTAAGGCAGATTGAGGATAGGCCCGGCATAGCAGCGGCTATTTTTTCGGCTTTGGCAGAGCATAATATCAATGTGGATATGATTATTCAAAATGTCGGTGTGGACGGAGCGACAAATTTGGGCTTTACCGTGCCTGAAAATGAACTGGATTTAGCGAAAAATACCTTGCGTGAAATTTTGGGCGAACAGGTTGTGATGGAAAGCGATAGCGCCGTGGTGAAAGTCTCTGTCGTGGGCGTGGGGATGAAATCGCACTCAGGGGTGGCTTCGCAAGCCTTTAAAACTCTAGCTAATGAGGGCATTAATATCGGTATGATTTCTACGAGCGAGATTAAAATTTCTCTCATTGTGCATGAAAAATAT
>NZ_JAUMZG010000029.1 GCF_030528245.1 Campylobacter sp. | reverse complement strand
GGTGAGGTCGCAAGTTCAAGTCTTGCTAGTCCCACCATAGCTTTTTTTGAGATGAGGAGATGAAGATGAGGATTGCTGTTGTTGGGATAGGCTATGTTGGTCTATCCAGTGCGATATTTTTATCCAAAAAGCATCAAGTAATTTTATATGATATCGACGAAATGAAAGTTGCTTCTATCAATAAGAGCATACCTACCATTAAAGACGATTTAATCGAGCGTTTTTTTCTTGAAAATCCACAAAGTATTCGTGCCACTTCTGATTCTGATGAGGCTTATATGGGAGCCGGTTGCATTATTATTGCCATTAATACCGATTATGATGATAATTTAAAAGCTTTTAATACGCAGGGCATCGATCAGATTATCGACCAAGCTTATAAGATCAATCCAAAAGCCCTATTTATCATAAGAAGCACCGTTCCCATCGGCTATACACATTCGCTTAGAAACAAATTTAGCGATGTGAGTATAGTTTTTTGCCCAGAATTTTTGCGTGAAGGTAGGGCTCTTTATGATGCTTTAAATCCCAGCAGAATCGTAGTTGGCGGCTTAGAATCGGAAGCGAGAAGCGTAGCGGATTTATTTCTTGATTGCCTTGAAGATAAGGCTCCTGTTTTTTTGATGGATTTTGATGAGGCAGAATGCGTTAAACTTTTTTCCAATGCCTATTTAGCGATGAGGATTGCTTTTTTTAACGAATTGCACTCCTATGCCTTCGTTAAAAATTTAAATCCCTCCAAAATCATCAAAGCCATTTGTCAGGATACGCGCATTGGTGATCATTATAATAATCCAAGCTTTGGCTACGGTGGCTACTGTTTGCCCAAGGATACAAAGCAGCTCTCCTCCCAGCTAAATGCCATCCCTCATGATTTGATCGCGGCCGTTATTAATAGCAATGCTTCAAGAAAATCTTTCATCGCTGATTTGATTAAAAAGCAAGGAGCAAAAAAAATAGGAATTTACAGATTGGCGATGAAAAAAAATTCCGATAATTTTAGAAACTCTGTTATTTTGGATATTTTGCCCCATTTGCAAGGAGAAACACTCTGCATCTATGAGCCCCTACTCAGTCAAGATGAATTTGAGGGAGTAGCGCTTGAAAGCGATTTTGAGTTTTTCGCCCATTCTTGCGACCTAATCGTAGCTAATCGCTTAGACGAGAGCCTTAAGGATTTTAGCTCTAAGGTCTTTTCAGCCGATCTTTTTTCATCGGATTTTTGAGTATGGGAAGCTATGATTATTTGATTGTCGGTAGCGGTTTGTTTGGAAGCATTTTTGCACATGAGGCGGGTAAAAGGGGTAAAAAATGCCTCATGGTAGAAAGGCGCCATCACATCGGTGGAAACTGCTACACTAGCGCTGAGGAGGGCATTAATGTGCATCGGTATGGAGCGCACATTTTCCGCACGGATGAGCGTAGAATTTGGGACTATATGCAGCAGTTTTGCACCTTTAATCACTTCATCAACGCCCCCCTAGCTAACTACAAGGGCACAATTTACAATCTCCCCTTTAATATGAACACCTTCTCAAAACTTTGGGACATCACCACCCCAGCCCAGGCAAAAGCCATCATCGATGCGCAAAAAAAGCGTGTGCAAAAAGAGCCATCCAATCTAGAAGAGCAAGCTATTTCCCTAGTAGGCACGGATATTTATGAAAAATTCATCAAGGGCTATACGCAAAAGCAGTGGGGCAGGGCTTGTAAGGATCTTCCTAGTTCCATCATACGTCGCATTCCCGTGCGTTTTACCTATGATAATAATTATTTTAACGACCCTTACCAAGGTATACCTAAGGGTGGCTACACACCCATTTTTGAAAAGCTTTTGGAGGGTTGTGAAATTTTGCTTGGCACCGATTTTCTCAAGCACAGAGCCGAGCTTGGACAAAGGGCGAAGAAGATCATTTTTACCGGCACGATTGATAGTTTTTTTGACTATGCGTTGGGTGAGCTTGAGTATAGGAGTTTGCATTTTGAGCACGAGCTTTTGGATGAGGCGAATTTTCAAGGCGTGGCTGTGGTCAATTACACAGACGAGGAGACGCCCTACACCAGAATCATCGAGCATAAGCATTTTGAATTTGGCACAGGGGATAAAACCATCATTTCGCGCGAGTATCCTAGGACTTGGAGTAGGGATTTAGAGCCTTACTATCCCATCAATGATGAGAAAAATCAAAGGCTTTATCAAGAGTATCAAGCCCTAGCCGCTAGGGAGGAAAAGGTCGTTTTTAAGGGTAGGCTGGGCGAGTATCGATACTATGATATGCAAGATGTGGTAAAATCTGCCCTAGCTTACGCCCAGGAAGAATTGAAAGGAAGCTAATGTCAAAACCAAAAATTTCCGTCCTCATCCCCTCCTATAACTCCATAGCCTATTATGATGAGTGCCTTAGAAGCGTTTTGCGGCAGAGTTTGCAAGAGCTTGAAATTCTCTGTATCGATGCAGATTCTACTGACGGCACAAAGGAGCTCATACAAAAATACGCCCAGCAAGATGCGCGCGTAAAGCTCATCATTTCAGATAAAAAGTCCTACGGCTATCAGCTTAACCTTGGCTTTAAAGCCGCTAGGGGCGAGTATGTGGGCATAGTAGAAAGTGATGACTACATCAAAAAAACAATGTATGAGAGGCTTTATCAAAGGGCTAAGGAGGGGGATTATGACGCGGTGAAGTGTGATTTTTACATCTTTACCAAGGACAGAAGTGATTATTGCAAGGTCAGTCATTTTGACGAGCTTTATCAGGGTGGACACTGCCCACTAGAAAATTTAAAGCTCTTCTACACCGAAGGGATAAATCAAATCGGTATATACCGATTGGATTTATTAGGGATAAATCAAATCCTCTGCCATGAGTCCCCAGGCGCCTCCTATCAGGACAATGGGCTATTTTTCCAGCTCTTTGCCTTTGCCAAGCGGGTGAGTTTCCTCCCTGAAGCCCTCTATATGCTAAGGAGGGATAATCCTAACTCCTCTATCTTCGCTAAGGACAAGGTCTTCGCCCACGCCTTAGAATACGACTTCATCCGTGCCTTTTTAGCCAGGCACAAGGACATAGAAAAGATCCTAGCCCCCATTTGTGCTTACCATCGTTTTGGTAATTACTGCTTTACTTTAAATCGTATCGATGCGCGATTTAAAAGGGACTTTTTGCGTCGCTTTGGTGAAGATTTTGCGAAGATCATCCAGGCTAAGGAACTGCAAGAGAGCCTCTACACCTCCGAGCAGCTGAGTATGATAAGGCAGATTGTAGAGGATAGCGATGCGTATTATTTTAGCCAAATCAAGACCCTTGAGCATACGCAAAGCAGACGAGGTGCTGCCCTGCGTGTCCAGGCTCAGCTTTCTTATCGTTTGGGCGAGGAGCTTTTTAGGACCCGCTCCTTTTTTCGGGCACTTTCTCTCCCTTTCAGACTGGTAAAAACCTTGGCGGATTTTTATTTTGATCGTAGAATTTACCGCGCCCTGTGCCGGATCGATCCCTCTTTTACCCTGCCGCCCTTAGAAAGCTATGCAGACTATGAGGAGGCACTTGCCTTTCAAAATCACCTAAAATATAAATTTGGTCGTGCCCTGGTGAAAAATCCTCTCCTCTTTCCACTCAGGGCGAAAAAGATTTACAAAGCACACAAAAAAGGCTTGAGCAAAAAGGTAGATGGGGTCATTTTAGCACTAAGCGATGAGGAGTTTTGGGTGAGGAGGCACGAGAAGATTTTTGGCTATAAGGCTGACTTTAAGCAGCCTAAAACCTTCAACGAAAAGCTCATTCACAGGATGCTTTATGATAGAAGCGTTTTTTATACCTTTTTAGCTGATAAGCTTAAAATGCGGCTTTTTGTCGCTAATACCTTGGGCGATCTGGGCTGGGATCTCTTTGCTAAAAATTCACTCTGGCATAAGGACATAGGCTCTTTAGAGCAGTTTTTATTCGCCACCAATGCTTGTGCCTTTTTGCCCAAACTCTACGGCATTTACCGAGATATTGCTGACATAGACTTTTCCCTTCTTCCTGAAAGCTTTGTTTTAAAGACCAATCACGACTGCGGAGGCTATGTCATCGTGGAGGACAAGCAAGAATTTATGCGTAATACCAAGCGTTTTAGCGAGGGTTTGCAAAAGCTTAAAAAACACTTAGAGACCAATTATTATCCCATTTTCAGAGAGTGGCATTATAAGGATATTGAGCCTAGGATCTTTGCCGAGGAGCTTTTAAGGGATGGGGATGGTAAAATTTTAGATACCTATAAATTTCATATTTTTGATCAAGAAAATCTACAAAACAACTACATTCAAGTTACCACCGATCGATTTAAAGACTATCAAAGGGCGATGATGACAGCCTCTTGGCACTTAGCTCCCTTTAACTTCATCTACAACAACGCCGCGGTCAAAAAAATCCCCGCTAAACCTCTAAGCTTTGATGCGATGATGCAGCTTTCCTTAAAGTTAGCAAGGCCCTTTGACTATGTGCGGGTGGATTTGTATCAGGATGGGGAGAAAATTTATGTCGGTGAGCTCACCTTTACACACGGTGCAGCCTCTGAGCGACTGGTTTGCAATGATGATAAGGACTGGGACGCAGAGCTTGGTAAATTATGGCAGCTTAAAAGGCTAGTGGATGCAGGGCAATAGACATCTTCAAAGCCTCAAGCCCTACCTATCCATACCGCATAAAATTTGGGAGAGGTCCTTGGATGAGGGCGTTTTGAAGCTTGATTGGAATGAAGCAACCATCCCCCCCTCTCCTAAAGTTTATGAGGCTTTAGATGCGTTTTTAAAAGAGGGCAGACTCTCTTGGTATCCTAACACCAAGCCCACAGCCCTCCTCGAGCAGCTAGCCGCCTATACCCAGCAAGAAAGCATCGATTTCATAACGCTTTTTGCAGGAAGCGATGCGGCACACGAGGGCATTATCGATAGCTTTTTAGAAAAGGATCATCGCATCGGAATCGTCAGTCCAAGCTATGATCATTTCAGAGCTAGGGCTAATGGCGTAGGACTTAAAACGCTTCATTTTTCTTTGGATGAGAATTTTGATTTGGACTTTGAGGCTTTGAGTGCTTTTTTAAGCGAGGAGGCGATTAAGCTTCTTTATCTTTGCAACCCAAACAACCCCACAGGCAAGGCTTACTGCACGGAAAAGATCAAAAAGCTAATCCAAAAACACCCCAGGATCCTCTTCCTCATTGATGAGGCTTATTTTGAATTTTGCGGATTGACCTTGGCGCATCTTTGTAAGGATCATACAAATTTAATTCTCACTCGCACCTTTTCCAAGGCCTTTGCTCTAGCGAGCTTTAGGATAGGCTATGTTATCTCCCATCCTGAAAATATCCGCACCCTCAATAAGCTTCGCAATCCAAAAAGCATCCCCGCCCTTTCGCAAATCGCCGCAGAAGCTGCTTTAAAAGACTACGCTTATATGCAAAATTATGTCGCTGAAGTAAGCCTTGCGAGGGCGGATTTTATTAATTTTTTAGATGATCTTTCTCTTGAGGGGGGGGGGGGGGGGGGGTAGACTCTACTTCCCGCCGGAATTTTTATTTTTTTTTGGGGCGAAAAAGTGCCTTTTTTAGTGGAGTTTTTAGAAGAGAGAGGCATTTTTATACGCGATTATTCTCACCTCATCCCAGGCGCGTGCCGCATCACCATAGGCACGAGGGAAGAGATGCAGATTGTAGCGCATCATATGCGTAAATTTGTCGCAGAGCAGGGGAGGATTTAGCCTTGTTTGCTTTGGAATTTTGGATGAAGGAAGTAATAGTGATAAAATTGGATGAGCATGAGCTTATCATCGCAAACACCATTCATAGACTGAAAAAAGAAGCGCGCAGTCATAGCCCTGGCATTTTCACCCTGCTTGAAAAACTGCCAGAACTTCATCTAAGCGTCGATGCATGCTTTCTTTCTAACCCCTATGCCACCGAGCTCTTTTTAAGGATTTTAAGTGAAGAGGTGCTTAAAACGCAAAAATTAAGAGCCTTTTTGGAATTTTACCCCTCGCAAAATCAAGCCATCGCTCAAAATATCGCTCCATTTATCGGCATTGAAGAAAAAAATATCTTCGTCGCAAATGGCGCCATAGAAATCATCCAAGCCCTAATGCACCGCTTTGTGCAGAAGAAAGTGGTGGTCAATATCCCCACCTTTTCGTCCTATTATGAATTTGCCACGAAGGATACAAAGGTTCTTTTTTACCCCCTTAAAAAGGAGGAGGATTTTCGTTTGGATACCGAGCATTATATCCGTTTTGTCAAAAAACACCACCCCCACACCCTCATCCTCATCAACCAGAACAACCCCTGCGGAGGCTATCTGCCCAAGGAGAGGCTTAAGGAGCTTTTGGCGAGTTTATATTTTGTGGAGCATATTATTTTGGATCTTTCTTTTATCCATTTTGCTTATGAGGATGAGGACTTGGAGCTTGTGGATTTGGAGGGACTTTTTAGAGAATTTGACAATGTCACTGTGCTTAAGAGTATGAGTAAGGATTTTGGCGTAGCAGGACTTAGGGTGGGCTATGCCCTAATGAGCGAGGATAAGATCCGAGCTCTTCTTGATAATGGCTATTTGTGGAATGTTTCTGGTCTGGGAGAGTATTTTTTAAAACGCGTAATGAATGAGCATTTTATGCGTCAATATGAAATCGTAAGAAAAGACTACATCAGGCAAACTCAAGAATTTTTCACCGCCCTTAAGGACCTAGAGTCTTTGAAAATTTACCCCTCCCGAGCGAATTTTGCCCTTGTGGAGCTTTTAGACGGAAGTAGGGCGGAGGATTTTGTCGCTAAGATGCTCATAAAATACGGCATTTATGTGCGCACTTGTAAAGATAAAATAGGACTTGATGGCGAATTTGTGCGTATCGCTAGCCGCACAAGGGAGGAAAATCAAAAGATCCTCACCGCCCTCAAAGACCTCTTTGGAAAGTGATATGAGAGAGATTTTAGCCCTTTTTGACTTTTGTGAGACTCTTACTACCTTTCAGACCCTGGATCGTTTCTTACCCCTGGCAGGTAGGCACAATCCTCACTTTGAAGCCTCCAAAAATAAGGCGCGTCGCCAGGCCTATGCCGCGATGAAAAAGCCCTACCCACGCTATGAGAGCCTCATCGATTTAAACTTAGACAGGGCGCGTATTTTGGCTAAGAAATTTCTCTATGATGAAATCATCCCTGGACTAAGACCTGCCCTGATGAAGAGGCTTTTTTATCATCAGGATGCGGGACATACTGTGGCGATCGTTTCTGGAGGACTTGCGCTTTATATTGAGGAATTTGCCAAGCTTTACGGCATCGAGCATGTGGTGGCTGTGGAGCTTGAGGTGAGGGAGGGGCTTTTAAGCGGCGATATAGAGGGCATACACACTATGCAGGAGCGTAAGTTGTATAAGCTTGCCCAACGCTTGACTTTGGAGGACTTTGATCTGAGGCATTCTTTTGCTTATTCTGACTGCGTAAGTGACATTCCCCTGCTTTCTTTGGTGGGTAATGCTTATGCCGTAAATTGCGGCAGGGATTTACGCTGGGCGGAGATTTTAGGATTTGGAGTGATGGGATGAGGATAAAAAATTTTAAAAAATGGTGGCTTTCTTTAGTCAAAAATTTAAAACACCACGAAAGATTTACCCTAGAACTAAGCCAAACCAAAACCGAACTAAGCCAAACCAAAACCACTATGTGCCATACCCTGGACTTTCATTTACGCAAGATCACTCCTATGGCTTTTTTAGAGCTTGTAGAAATTCATCTTGCCGAGGCTTGTAATCTCAACTGCTTCGGGTGCAATCACTTCTCCCAAATCGCAGAAGAGGCATTCACAGACCCAGCCGCTTTTGAAAAGGATATGAAGCAGCTAGCTAAGATTACCGGCGGCTGGGTTGGGGTGTTTCGTCTGATGGGAGGGGAGCCCTTACTGCATCCTCAATGCTCAAAATTCTTTAAGATCACGCGCAAATATTTTCCTAAAAGCGACATTTGGCTAGTTACCAATGGCTTACTTTTAGAAAAACAGGAGGGCGATTTTTGGAAGAGGGCTAAGGAAAATAGGGTGCAAATCCGTCCGACAAAATACCCCCTTAAGATCAACTGGGATAAGATAAGAGCCCTCTGTGAGGCTAATGATGTGCCTTTAATTTTCTTTAACGAGGGAGAGGTGGAGAAGATCAGCCATAAATTTACCCTAGATCCTAAGGGGGGGAATGATAATTATCATTCCTTTACTCACTGCTCTATGGCTAATCACTGTGTGCAACTGAAAAGAGGGCGGCTTTTTACCTGCACCTTTCCTGCGCACATTGAGCATTATAATAAAAAATACGGAGAGAGTTTTGAGGTGTCAGAATTTGATTCCATTAACATTTATGAGGCCAGAGACTATAAGGAGCTTTTGTTTTTCTTAGCCAAGCCCATACCCTTTTGCCGCTACTGCTCTGTGAGTAAGTGGGGTCCGGTTGGAAAATGGAGACCGAGCAAGGGCGATAAATTTGAATACTTGGAGAAAAAAGATGCATAAAATACTGCTCATCACCCCAGAGCTAGAATACACAGGAGCGCTCAATAGCTTTAAAAGAATGTGCCAGACGCTTTTAAATAACGGCTTTGCTGTGGGCGTTTGGAGCTATGAATTTGGACCCTTTATTGAGGAATTGGACGGCTTGGGCATTATCACGGAGTGCATTGGAGAAGATGAGCTTTGCAAAGAGTGGGTGGCGAGGAGAATTTTTGCCTACAATCTTGTCATAGCAAACACGGTGGTCGTTTATAAGGCTGTGGAATTGATCGCGGATCTTGTGCCTGTGATGTGGTATGTCAGAGAGGCGGAAAATTTGCCCTCCTTTTTTTGGAAGGCTCAGAGAAAGACAGCCTTAGAGAGGGCTAAAAAGCTTTTTGTGGTGAGTGAGTATGCGAGAGATTTTATCGTTAAAAATTACAATCCTAGCGTAGAGGTTTTGCACAATTATGTCGATGATGTTTTCGCCACTTATGGTTATAAGATCGATCAAAAAGATCCCAAAGAGCGGGCAAAATTACGATTTTTAGCTCTGGGCACCATTGAGGAGAGAAAGGGCTATGATGTGTTAATTGAAGCCTTTCTTGCTCTGCCCGGACACATACGATCGCAGTGTGAGTTGCATTTTGCTGGGAGATTATGGGAGGGAGCGAGGGATTTTTACCCAAAAATTTTTAAGCAAATCAAAAAGCATGCGAATATCTTTTACCACGGGGAGCTTAGGGATAAAAAGCGTATTTATAAGCTCCTTGCTCAAAGTGATGTGGTGGTCGTGCCCTCTCGCGATGAATCTTGCTCCTTGGTGGCTCTAGAGGGTGCGATGATGGCTAGGGTGCTGATTCTAAGCGAAAATATAGGCGCGAAATATCTTTTAAACGAGGGCAATGGTCTTAGTGTGAAAACGGGCTGCGCGCATGCTTTACGCTGTGCCTTTGAGGCGCTTTTTGCTAGGCGCAAAGAACTTAGCCTTATGGGTGAGAGGGCTAGAGAGGCTTATTTGTCAAGCTCTACTTATGAAATTTATGAGAAAAATTTTATCGCCATCGTCCGCAAGGAATTAGCGCCAAATCCTTACTTGCACCGCGTAAGACAAAAGCCTTATGCGCTTTATTCTTTTGATATTTTTGACACCTTGATGATGAGAAAGGTGGCCGAGCCTCGGGCGATCTTTACTTTGATGAGGGAGCGTATTTGCCACTGGGATTTGCCGCGTCATTTGGTGGAAAATTTTGAATATTTGCGTATTGAAAGCGAGCAGTATTTTTACCGCAATGTTTGCAAAAACGACTTTTTAGATGTGCGTTTTGAGGAAATTTATGATCTTTTAGCGAGGAATTTTTCACTCAGCCAAGAGCAAAAAGCGAGGCTTATGCAAACAGAAATCGAACTTGAGAGCGAAAATTTAGTCCCCATTCCTTGCAATATAAAGCTTGTAGAGGAGCTTTTTAAGGAGGGCAAAGAGCTTGTTTTGATTTCTGATATGTATTTTGATGCGACAATTTTGCGTCGTTTTTTGCTAAATTTTTCTCCGATTTTTGAGCATATTTTTATTTATTCTTCTTCAGATTATAGAAAGAAAAAAAACAATGGCGCCTTGTTTAAAAAAATACTCAGGGAAAGGAAGATTCAGGCAAATTGCTGGCTGCATTTTGGCGATAATTTTGCGGTCGATTGTTTGGAGGCGAAAAAGCTTGGGATAGATTTTCATTACTATCAAAACGAGCTTTTGCCCTATGAAGAATACGCCCTAAAACACAGCGGTGGCGATATCTTCATCCAAAGATATATCGCCCAAGCTAGAATTTTTAGAAAGCATAATGTGCTTTCAAGTCTAGAAGAGCTCGGAGCCTCCTTTGGTGCGGCCCTGCTTTTTCCCTATGTGCACTATGTCCTTGAGGAGGCTTTGAGAGGGGGGGTTGAGCTTTTGTATTTTGTCGCTAGGGATGGATATTTGCTGCAAAAAATAAGCGATAAAATCATAAAAAAAGAGGGCTTAAACCTACAAACGCGCTACATCCACGGCTCCCGAGAGGCTTGGAAAAAGCCTTTTGAAAGCAAGGATTTTGAGCAAATTTCTTTGCTAAGAGCTTACTTAAAGCAGGAGCTTTCTCAAAAAAAATTTGCCTTTGTTGAGCTAAGCGGCACGGGTAAAACCTTAGACTGCATTGTGAGGCTTATTAAGGAAGATAAAGCATTGGCTCCCTATTTTTTGGATAGTTTTTATTTGTTTAAATCGGATTTTTCTTCTTGTGGAAGATTTTTCGCTCCATCCATCTTTGAATCGCGCTATTTTTTAGAATTTTTTGCACGATCCTTAGAGGGACAGACCCTAGCTTACAAAAAAGTAGATGAAAGCATTCATCCCGTTTTTAACGACCTTGAAGCTCAAGCTTTGAAAAATTTTGGCTATGGGGCTTATATCGATGGGCTTTTGCGTTTTGTTGATTTTTTACTTGAAAATGACCATAAGCCCTATACTCCCTTGAGCCATCTTTACTTTCAGTATCTAAGTCATAGCGAGATCGATAAAAATTTCGTAGAGCTTATAGGCAACCTCCCCTTTTCTTTGGATACGACTTATGTTGAGGGTAGCGTTGTGGCGCGAAGATTTTATGAGCTTAAGGAAGTGCGAGAAAGCAAGAGTAGCCAATTTGCCTGGAGCATTTTACGCTCAAGCCCTCAAGTGCGCTCATCCTATGGGCAGTGTCGTAAGTTGTGCCCGGGGGCTGTTGCTAGGGTTAAATCTCATCTTTCCTACAAACTGGGTAATCTTTTAATCACACACATTAAACATCCCTTAGGTATAATAAAATTATTATTTTTAATCCCAGCGCTCGTTTTAGCTCACGGTCAAGATCTGCGTATAAGGCGTGGTGAGATGTCGTTTGCGTTGGAGTATTATGATGATTATGAGGAGGCTTTGAGCGTGCAGAATTTTTTTTCTTATCAACTTGGGAAATTATGCCTAGCCTCAGCGAAAAAATACCTTCTTTTAGCCCCCCTCATCTTGCCTTTTCAAATTTTTATCCTGCATAAAAAAAGAATAGGAAAACGCAAATGAAACCTCTCATCATAGGTGGCAGGGATGATGGCTTTGGCGAAAGGATGCGAGCGCTTTTAAATGCCATGTATGTGGCGAGGCGCTTTGGACTGGAGTGGGGTTTTGTGTGGCGCGACTTTGACTGGGGGGAGGATTTTTTAGATGGCGAGGTGAAAACACCGATTAAAAATTTACCCAAAATGCGTGAGCTTTTTTCCGAGGACTTCATCGCTAGGTATCATAAAAGTGAGCTTTCATTTTCCTACATCACGCCCACCCTATACACCCTGCATCAAAAAAGCATCCACAAGCTCCTCTCCCCACCCTTTGAGGAGGATTGGGGCTGGTATATGACTCAGGGCGATTTGGATACATATTTTAGCGATGTGGATAGTTCTGAGTATAGAAAGTCGCTTGTTTCTTGCTTTGAAAGCATAGCTTTTAGCAAGAGAGTTGAGGATATTTTTCAAAAAGCCAAGGACACGGCTAAGACTTTAGGAGATTTTACCGCCCTGCATCTTCGAAGTGGGGAGACGGTTTTTGATGAGCAGTATATTAAAATTTGGTGGCATTGTCGCTATAAAATTTTTGCCTATCCACTCGGTGTCGCTGCGGCCTTTGATGAGCTTCAAAAAGGGCGTAAGCTTGTATTATTTTCTGATGACTATACCCTTTTGGAGGCACTTAGGGAGTATTTCATCTGCCAGGGCGTAGAGGATAAAATCTTCATAGCCTCCTCTTTTACGAAGGATTTAAGCGGCTATGAGGCCTTATTGTTTGAGCTTATGCTTATGTCCCGGGCAAGGACGATTTTTTGCTCCTGGACCACAGGCTTTGCACGGTGTGCTTGTTATATAGGAAATAACGAGCTCATCAACATCCACGAGCATTATAGTCTCTCTCAAAGCTATGAGGCTATGATAAAATTTATCGATCTTAAAAATATTCATCCCAATCAAGCCGCCTTTAGCTATTTTTTTCTCTACCTACTCGCACGCGATTTGGGGCTACCCTTTGAGGCTAAGGAGCGCTATTTAAAGCAAAGCTTAGCCCTGCATTCTAATGAAAATACCAAGGTTTTTCTCCTCGATCTCTTGCTAGAGCACGGATATTTTGAAGAGGCTGAGGCTAGCTTGGAGGCTATGGATGATCTTGAAAGGATGGGTATTTTAAAACTTTTGACCGACTATCCCCTGCATCCGACTTATGATTTTCACATATTTGCGCGCTATTTCATCGCACCAAAATATAAGCATTTAAGCCGCTTTGCCTTTGAAATTTTCCTAGCCTTTAGCGATGAGAATTCTCAGCTTAACGCCCATTATCCTTATTTCAAAAAAATGGCTCTGGATCTTTTTGCCCATACCTTCGCTCCCACGCCAAGCACTCCTTTGCCTAGCCTTACCCTGCCTAAGAGACACTGCCTGGCCTATGTTTTGGGTAAGACTATGATAGAAAATTCCCACTCCTTTTGGGGCTATATCAGAATGCCCTATGTCCTATCATATGTGAAAGAGCGTTATTTGCAAGAAGCGGCGGATTTAAAGGCTAGAGGGGAGTATTATGATTTTTACGAGGATGGGCATAGCTTGAGTTTTCAGCTAGGCTCTGCCCTTATCAAGGCACATAAAAATAGATACATCGGAGGATATTTGCATTTTATATTCATCCAAGTGCCACAGATTAAGAAAAATTTTAAAAAGGTTAATGATGAGTCTAAAAAGCATTAAAAGTGCCATCGAGCAGGCTTTTTTAGCGTGGAATTTTGAAGCGGTGGAGTCCTTATATGAGTCGCATTTAGAGTATTTTGCCACAGAGGCTTTTGAGTATTTTTATCATACGGGTAATTTTAAAAGGGCTCTTGACATCTTAGATTCCTACCAAGAAAGCCGTTTTTTACACCCAGGTGCCGCCAAGCTTCAAAAGGCGCTTAAAAGCATACTTGATGGGGGTAGCTCTGAGGAAATTTTGCCCCAGTTTTTGATGGCTTATGAATTTGCTAGCAAATTAGAAAAATCCCTTTTAGACGCCCAAGAGGCCAGCGCAATCTTGCCCCAGTTTTTACCCCATTTACCCTCAAATGCTAAGGCTTTTTTTATACAAAAAAGCATAAATTATTTTGAGCTTAAGGACAGATCCTTTTTTTCTTATCAAGCAGCCATCATCCAAACCACCCTGCATAATGACTTTGACGGCTCTTTTGCCGCCTCTATGCACATGGCTAAATTTGAGCATTATTTTCAAAATAATATTTTTGCAGGCAAGAATCTAAAAAGCGCTAAGCGTTTCGCCCTGACCATTTCTGGCGCTTTGCGTGGGAGAGACTGGCTGAGTAAGATTAATAAAATCATCGCCGACCTTGGCTTTGAAGCGGATGTTTTCTTTTTTACTTGGGACAGGGAGTATCACTGGATAGGACTTGGAGGCTCTCCTTGGTGGGTGCATAGGATGTTTGCTTATGATCCTGATTTCATCGCTAGCGCCCCACAGACTCTCATCAATACAGGCGAATTTTATAAAAATTTCCCCCACACTTACGCGAGATTAACCGAAGCCCTGTCAAAAAGGCTAAATCTCAACAAAATCAAGCAAATTAATAATTTAGTCGCCTTTGCTGTGGAAAATGAAGAGGAATTTTGCCATCGTTTTAAGCTAAGCGGGGCAAGTAATTGTCAAAAAATGTGGTATGGTAAATACCGCCTCTTGCAGCTTTTAGAAGAGCACGAGCAAAAAAACGGCTTCAAATACGACTTCATCATTAACCTCCGCCCCGATGGCATTTTGGAAAATCACGCCACTTTAGAGCATTTTGAGCGGATGCTACCTATGGATTTATCGGTATCTTTGGGCACTGAGGGCGTAAATGACTGCGCCCTAGCAGGACGGACAGAGGCGATGAAAATTTTCCTCTCCACCTGGAAGATAGCCTTGGAAAATACACATCTTCCTCTCTTTTCCGATGCGCCTTTCATTATGGGGACGCATTATATGCCACACTTCCTTTTTATGAAGCTAGGAATTCGCATCATTAAGCCCTTTTTGTCTTTGGATATTTTAAACGCCCTAAAATCCGAGGAGCTTTCCGTGCCTAATTTTGAAAAGGCTTTAGAAAAGGACTTAGAAAGTACCCCCCTTTGCGATGAGGCACTTAAAGAAGCCCTTAGCTTTTTTGAAAGATTTCAGTCGCGTTTTAGCGATGAAATTCCAGCCCTTTTAGGAGCGCCTCAAAGGGTGAGTAATCATTTGGCCTATAAATTAGGCCTGGCGATGATAAGAAATTCCAAAACCCCCCTAGGATATATCAAACTGCCTTATATCTTAATGTCCATCAAGATCGCCCACCAAGAAGAGCGAAAAAATATCGAGCAAAAACTCC
Organism: Campylobacter sp.; assembly: GCF_030528245.1. GTDB lineage: Bacteria > Campylobacterota > Campylobacteria > Campylobacterales > Campylobacteraceae > Campylobacter_D. The sequence goes on along the minus strand of NZ_JAUMZG010000029.1, from coordinate 1,496 downwards.
AGTATGGATCCAAGTCCCTGCCTCCGCCTCTTGAGCACTATGATGATTATGAAGAGGGGCTTAAGATCAAAAATTTCCTTTCCTATAAACTAGGCGAGGCTCTTATGGAGGGCTATAAAAATCTTTGGGGGGGGTTGCTTAAGTTTTATTTTGCGGATCTTCCGAGGATTAAAAAAGAATTTAAAAATAAAAGGAGACAGTTATGAACTACACACTAGCCTCATCCACCTGGGATGAAAAAGAATTAGATGCCATACAAAGCGTCATTGAGAGCGATCGCTTTACTATGGGTGCTAAGGTAGCGCAGTTTGAAAAGGAATTTGCCCACTTTGTGGGAGCGAAATTTGCCCTGATGACCAGCTCAGGATCCGCGGCTAATCTCATCGCTACCGCCGCCCTTTTTTACACCAAAAGCCCAAAGCTAAAGCGAGGTGATGAGGTCATAGTCCCAGCCATAGCCTGGAGCACGACCTATTACCCTCTGCATCAGTATGGGCTAAGGCTTAAATTTGTGGATGTGGATCTGCATACGCTCAATTATGATTTAAAGGCCCTTGAGGGCGCCATTTCTAGCGAGACTCGTATGATAGTTTGCGTCAATTTACTGGGCAATCCCAACGACTTTAACGCCATAGCCTCACTCATCAAGGGCAGGGAAATCATACTTTTTGAGGACAATTGCGAGGCTATGGGTGCGCTTTATGAGGGGAGGCAGACGGGGACCTTCGCACTTGTGGGGACCTTTTCTAGCTTTTACTCGCATCATATGGCGACCATGGAGGGAGGTTTGGTTGTAACCGATGATGAGGAGCTTTATCACATCTTGCTTTGTCTGAGGGCTCACGGCTGGAGTCGTGATTTGCCTATGAAAAATCACATTAGCGATAAGAGCGAGGATGACTTTAGCGAGTGCTTTCGCTTTCTCCTTCCAGGATACAATGTCCGCCCTGTGGAAATGAGTGGCGCCATAGGCATAGAGCAGCTAAAAAAACTTCCGAATTTTCTTAAACACAGGCGCGAAAATGCAAAACTTTTTGTTTCTCTTTTTGAAAATAGTAAAGACTTCATCATACAAAAGGAGCTAGGCTCTAGCTCTTGGTTTGGCTTTAGCCTCATCTTACGAGAGGGCTTAGGGCTTACAAGAGGGGAGGTTTTAAAAAGGCTAAGGGCTGCAGGAGTGGAGTATAGGCCTATTTGCACAGGGGATTTTACGCAAAATCCTGTGATGAGGTATTTTGATTACACTATTTCTGGCACACTTAAAAATGCAAAATATATCCATGAAAATGGCTTTTTCGTAGGAAATCATCAAGTTAATATCGAGGAGCAAATTAAACTTTTTGCTAAAGTTGTAGGGGGGGGGGGTTATAACCCTTTCTCATTTGCCCTTGCAGCCTGAAAGAGAGGCTATGTAGTGGCGTTCTCATTCGATATAAAAGAGAGTGAAATTTTAAAAGGAGTTTTCATCATAAAGCCTAATAAATTTAAAGATTTAC
>NZ_JAUMZG010000028.1 GCF_030528245.1 Campylobacter sp. | reverse complement strand
TATACCATCACTACAAAAAAATCTTTGACGAGGAGCTTGAGGGGCTCAAAAAATCCCGCCCCGACATCGTAGCTTCGTGGAAATTTTATGCGGAGTTTGAGAGTTATTTTGATTAAAGATTGATTAATGTATTGCAATTAACATTCCACGCAGTTTGATTAAGGGAGATCTTATGAAACTTTTAGCGCATCGTGGTTTTTGGCAGAAAAAGGAGGAGCAAAATAGCCTCATCGCCCTTCAAAAGAGCTTTGAGATGGGCCTGGGGATAGAAACGGATCTTAGAGACAGGGGGGGGGGCGGGTAGCCCTTTGCCACGATGCCTTTGTGCTCCATTCTCCTACCCTAGACGCGCTTTTTGCGCTTTATCAAAGCCATTCTTATCAATTCACGCTGGCCTTAAACATTAAGGCCGATGGCCTGCAAAGCGCCCTCAAAACGCTTTTAGAAAAATACTCCATTTCCAACTACTTCGTTTTTGACATGTCCGTGCCCGATGCCCTGTCCTATTTGAGGCAGGGCCTTAGGGTCTTCACGCGCCAGAGTGAGCTTGAGAAAGAGCCTAGTTTTTACGAGGAGGCTTGCGGGGTGTGGCTGGATGAATTTTTTGGGCATTGGGTGGATGAGGGGACTATTTTAAGGCACTTGGAGCATAAAAAGCAAGTGGCCATCGTCTCGCCCGACTTGCATGGGAGGGGGTTTCAAAAAGAATGGGAGCGGTATAAAATTTTCGAGCAAAAATACGGACCCTGCGAGGATCTGATGCTTTGCACGGATAAAATCACGCAGGCGCAGGACTTTTTCAATGCCTAAGATTAAAGCGATTTTGTTTGACATGGACGGGGTGTTGATTGATGCGAAGGATTGGCATTATGAGGCTTTGAATCAGGCTTTGAGGATTTTTGGTTTCGAAATTTCAAGGTATGAGCATTTGAATGTTTTTGACGGGCTTCCCACCAAAAAAAAGCTCGAGCTCTTAAGCGCGACCACAAATTTACCCCCAGCCCTGCATGACTTCATCAACGAAATGAAGCAAAAATTCACAATGAATTTGATCCACCTTCACTGCAAGCCCCGCTTTTGCCATGAATACGCCCTCTCAAGGCTCAAAAATGAGGGCTATAAAATGGCGCTTTGTTCAAATTCCATCCGCCGCAGCATTGAGATTATGATGCAAAAATCGGCCTTGGAGGGGTATTTTGAATTTTATCTTTCCAATGAAGATGTAAAAAAAAGTAAGCCCGATCCAGAAATTTACCAAAAGGCCATGGCTTCCTTAAATCTAGCCCCTTGGGAGTGCCTCATCGTGGAGGACAATGAAAACGGCATCAAGGCCGCCAAGGCAAGCGGGGCTCATGTGATGATGGTGCGCGAAGTGGATGAGGTCAATTACGCCAACATCAAAAACACCATCGCCAAAAAGGAGGCTTCGTGTTAAACATTGTCGTGCCTATGGCTGGGGTCAGTAGCTTTTTTGACACAAAGCGGGATGGTTTTCCTAAGGTTTTTTTTGAAATTTGCGGGCGGACCATGCTGGAGCTCTTTGTGGAAAATTTCTCCCCCCTCAAAAACAAGCGCTTCATCTTCATCGCCAAGGAAGAGGACAACGATTGCTTTGGCATCGATGAGGCCCTTAGGAATTTAGCCGGGGAGCAGTCTTTGTGCCTTTGCATCAAAAACGAAACGCAGGGCATGCTCTGCACGGCCATGCTAGCCGCTGAGCACATAGAAAACGACACGCCCTTGTTGATTGTCAATTGCGATCAAATTTTTAACGAAAGGCTCGATGATAGGCTTGAAATGATGGGCAAATTTGACGCGGGAGTCTTGAGCTTTGAGAGCATCCATCCGCGCTATGCCTATGTGCTTTGCGATGCGTCAAATTTAGTCCTGCAAGCCTTTGAAAAAAAGCCCGTGAGCAAAAATGCGGTGGCGGGGTTTTATTATTTTAAAAGCGGCAAACTTTTCATGGAGGCAGCGAAAAATACCATCCGCAAGGAAAATCATTTTGAGGGGAAATTTTTCATCGCTCCCGCTCTCAACGAGCTCATCCTAAAAAACAAAAAGGTCCTCAACATCCCCATAAACAAGGACAAATATTTTACTTTTTACTCCCCTAAAAAAATTGAAGAATACGAGAGATTGAGAGGGAAATTAAATGAAAATTTTTAGGCTAGATGATATGGTGCGGGGGTGGTTTGTGGGCAATTTTGATCCCAGCGTTTTTAAGACGCGCTCTGTGGAGGTCGGCATAAAGACCTACAAAAAGGGTGCGCGCGAGGAGGTGCATCATCACAAGATCGCCACCGAAATCACCGCCATCATCGAGGGTAGAGTAAGGATGCGGGATAAAATTTACCAAAGGGGTGATATTGTGATGATTTATCCGGGTGAGGCGACAGACTTTGAGGCCTTGGAGGATAGCACGACTGTGGTGGTGAAAATCCCCGGCGCCAATGATGACAAATACCTCGGAGAAGCCCCGTGAATGTCGTCATCCCCATGGCTGGGGCGGGCAGCCGCTTTGCAAGGGCAGGGTTTAAAAAGCAAAAGCCCTTCATCGATGTGGGGGGTAAGGCGATGATCGTGCGGGTGCTTGAGAATTTAGCCTGTGAGAATGCTCGTTTTTTCCTCATCGCAAGGAGGGAGCAGCTGGAGGAGGAGCGGGACTTGGTGGGTCAAATTCAAAGGGACTTTGACGCGCGCTTCATATGCATCGATGCCCTGAGTGAGGGCACGGCCTGCACGGTTTTATACGCGATGAAATTCATCGCTAACGCCCAGCCTCTGCTCATAGCCAATTGCGATCAAATCGTGGATGTGAGGATTGGGGATTTTTGCGCAGATTGCCTACGCCGTGGCTTGGACGGCTCGATACTGACTTTTAGGGACGCGCAGAGAAATCCAAAATGGTCCTTTGCGAGGCTTGAGGGGGAGCTTGTCGTGCAGGTGCGGGAAAAGGAAGCCATCAGCGATCTGGCCACGGTGGGGATTTATTTTTTCGCTAGGGGAGAGCTTTTTGTCGAAAGCGCCATCGCAATGATCATACGCAACGATAGGGTCGGTGGGGAATTTTACACCTGCCCGGTTTATAACCACGCCATCAAAGAGGGAGCAAAAATCGGCATTTTTGACATCCATCCCTCGCAAATGCACGGGCTGGGCACACCTGAGGATCTGCGGGATTATCTTAAATTCTGCTCCCGTAAAGCCTCGCTTTGATGATGGGCGATGAGGGGCTCGATGAGCTCATCGAAAAGCCCCCCCTCCATGATGGCGTCCAGGCGGTAAAGCGTGAGATTGATGCGATGGTCGCTGATGCGATTTTGCGGGAAATTATAAGTGCGGATGCGCTCACTCCTATCGCCGCTGCCAACCTGAGACTTGCGCGCTGCGCTTTCCTTAGCCAAGCGCTCGCTTTCTTGCCTTTCATAAAGGCGGGCCTTAAGAACCCTCATCGCGCTTTCTTTATTTTTGTGCTGGGATTTGCCGTCCTGATTTACGACCACTATCCCACTTGGGATGTGCGTGATGCGCACGGCTGAATCCGTAGTATTGACACTCTGCCCGCCGTGCCCGCTTGAGCGCATGACATCGATTTTTAGGTCGTTGGGGTTGATTTGGATCGCCACATCATCAACCTCAGGCATCACCGCCACCGTAATGGCTGAGGTGTGCACCCTGCCCTGCGACTCGGTTTGGGGCACTCGCTGCACCCTGTGTGTGCCGCCCTCAAATTTGAGCCGCGAAAAGGCCCCTGCGCCCTTGATGAGGACGATAATCTCCTTAAAGCCCCCCGCGCTTCCCTCGCTGGAGCTTACTATTTCAAGCTTATAGCCCTGCAAATCCGCATAACGCGCGTAGGCCCTTAGCAAATCCCCCACAAATAAAGACGCCTCGTCCCCACCCGTGCCTGCGCGAATTTCAAGGAAGATATTTTTTTCATCATTGGGGTTCTTGGGGAGGAGGAGTATTTTGAGCTCTTCTTCAAGACTTAGCCTTTGATCCTCAAGCTTTTTTAGCTCTTCTTTGGCAAGCTCACCCAGCTCAGAATCGGCCAAAAGAAGCTTATTTTCTCCAATCTGCTCTAGGGTTTGCAGGTAAATTCTGGCTTTCAAAACGATGGGCTCTAAATTTTTTTGTTCTTTGGATAGGGAGGTCATCTTGTCAATATCGCTCGTGATATTGGCATCAGAAAGGAGTTTATCAAGCTCCTCATAGCGCCCCAAAAAGGGACCCAGTTTATCGGCTAGCATTAAATTTATGCGATTTTATTCACCAAAAGGGCGAGGCGACTGACGCGGCGAGCGGCAGTTTGCTTTTTAAGAAAGCCACGACTCACCATGGCGTGTATGTTTTTATTCGCCGCTTTTAGGGCCTCATTAGCGGCGGTTTTGTCGTTATTTGCCGCGGCTTCACGCACGGCTTTTGTGAGGTTTTTCAGTCTCGTTCGGTAAAATCTATTCCTTTGTGTTTTTTTGATGGTTTGCCTCGCTCTTTTTTCGGCTGATTTGTGATTGGCCATAAATTTTCCTTGTTTTAAATTTTAAAGCCCTGATTATAGTAATTTTAATTTTAATTTGGCTTAATTTAAGTTAAATTTCAAAATAAATCCACCAGGGCCAAGTCCCAACCCACGAGCCCAAATTTCAGCAAAAAGCCGTAAATCACCGCGCACAAAAGCCCCGCAAAGAGCCCCGCTAGCATATCATCAAGCATCACGCCAAGCCCGCCCCTTATTTTTTTGTCGATCCTGCCGATGATGGAGGGTTTGGTGATGTCAAAAAGGCGAAAAAACACAAAGGCCAAGATGAAATTCAAAAGCGTATTGGCCGCGCTTGCGGCGAGGGTACAGGCTAAAAATACCCCCGCCACCTCATCGATGACGATGTGCTTATCATCGTGGATGCCCGTTTTTTTCTCATAATCATCAATCACGCGAATGCAGGAGACAAAAATCAAAACAGAAAGCAAAAACAAACTCATCGCACCCAGATACTTGAGCACAAAGAAGGCAGGCAGCATAGCCGCTAGGCTGCCGAGAGTCCCGGGGGCCCTTTTGACGCAGCCTGAATAAAAAAAGGTCAAAAGAATTTTTTGCATTTCACACCATGTAGGACATTTGATGGACTTCTAAAAGCTTTTGATAAAATTCCTCATCGCTTTTGGGCTCTAAAATCCCATCAATGGAGAATAAATTTTGATACAAATCCTGCAAATTTTTAAAGCGATCGGAAAAGAGTGAGGACAAAATCATGCTTGAAATTTCCTTACGCATGAAGACGGCCGGCGGGATGATACCCGCTCTAAGTAGGGATCTTAGGGCTCTTGCATTGTAGTGCAAATGATGATGTGCGCCGTGTGGGCATGAGCGCGTCGATACGATCATCGTGCATTTGTTGCAAAAGACGAATTCAGGCAAAATAACCGTCTCAATCCCATAATTCGCAGAAAATTCATCCAAAATGCTTTTGGGTTGGTTCGCGTCATAAAACATCCCCAGCCCGCTATGATTTTGCCCGACTATGAGCTTCGTGCAGCCTAGACTTTTAGCCATGATGCTCTCTAGGCCCGGATTTAAGTGCGCGTGAAAGATGTCGATGTGGCGCAGAGGGAAGACAAAAACCCGCTCAGGCGGGAGGTAGCTTTGTATGAATTTATGCAAATAGCACTCTTTGAGTGCAAAGTCAAAGCCCCCGTCTTCATAGGACTCGATCAAAAAAGCCAAAACCAAATCTGCCTTGTCGATCATCCAGCGAAACATCCGTTCATAGGCTCTGTGCAGTGGATCGAAGCTTGAAACGATGGCGGTAATTTTTTGCGCGTTGAGTGCGGCCTTTCTCTCCTCAAACTGGGCCTTGAGGGCGGAAATTTCAGAGCGATAAAGCTCAATATCGCCGTGGATGTAAAGCCTTTTTTCGCCTTTGAGTAGGCAGGTGTTGGGACGAAAAATATCCACGAAATTCTCGCTATTTTCAAACGCTCCTTTATAAACGATATGCCCCACGATCTCATCATCCACGCAAAGCTCGAGCGTGGAGTCGGCCTTCAAATCGTCCAATTTTTGTCTGGGAGAAAAGCTGAGGGGATAGGGAAAAATTTCCTTTTGAAATTTACCCAAACGCACCACCTCCTCGCTCTCCCTAGCATCCATCAAATGCGTGCAAGAGCCTAGCATCCCCTCTTTGATGAGGGCGAGTGTGCCCCATTCGTTCCGCGTGATGGGGAGGATTTTATTTTTTCTTTTTGATTTCATATTTTTTTCTCTTTTCCCACAAGGACTTGCGTGAAATTCCTAGCTTTTTAGACAAATCCGTATCCGCAAAGACATTTTGATAGGTCGTAATGACGTATTTGACATATTCCTCTATGGTTAAAATTTCATTGCTGTCTAGATTTTTCTCATCATCGTTAAAGTCGATGGAATTGAGCCCCAAATCCCCAGTATCCAAATGCGTGTGCAAGATCACGGGCTTATTTTGGATGAAGGCTAGGAGCTTTTCTTTCTCGGCGTTTTTGAGCACCTGAAAATTACTCAAAAACAAAAGCCTATCCGTGTGCGCCGTTTTGATGAATTTCTCCACCGCATTTGTGGCGGACAAATCCACATAAGAAAGCAGCATATCGCACTCGCTGATGTAGCCAAACACAAAGGCATCGGCATAGCTTTGTTTGTTCGTTTTTATCACTAGGGGGAGTTTGATTTTTTTATAATGATACTCGGGCAGCTTGACCGCACTGAGCTTGGATTTGATGTAGGCCTTATAGGCTTGATTGAGGATAGAAAGCTTTTTGAAATCCTGATGATGCTTGATTTTGCGTAAAAGCTCCTCCATCATGAAGGGCTTTTGTATGTAGTCGCTAGCCCCCATTTTAAGAGGATTTGAAACCGTATCCATGCTGATGTAGGAGACGAGCAGGATCACAATGGCGTTTTTAAATTTCTCCACCGTCCTCAAAAAATCCTTCGTATTCGTAGAAAGCAGGATGATGTCATAATTTTTACCCTCGCCAAGCTCCTCGTAAGCGTTGATAATCTCACAACTATAATTCATATCACTAAGTCGCATTGCGATGCTTTGCGCGAGGTAAATTTCATTTTCTATAATCAAAACCTTCATCACCGCGTCCAATCAAAATATTTCAAACTCACGCTGGTTAGCACCGCCATACCCTCCCGCCTACCGATGAAGCCAAGCCCCTCTGTAGTCGTGGCTTTGACATTGATTTTATAGGCGGAAAGCTCCAAAATTCTGGCGATATTTTGCGCGATTTGCTCTTTAAATTTGCCGATTTTAGGCGTCTGCGTGATGATGGTGATGTCGGCATTGACAAGCTCAAAGCCGCAAAATCGCACCTGAGTGTGAATTTGCTTTAAAAGCTGCATCGAATCGGCATTTTTATACCGCTCATCCGTGTCGGGAAAAAGCTCTCCGATGTCGCCCAGGCCACTCGCTCCCAAAAGCGCATCGCCCAAAGAATGCGCCACGACATCCCCATCGCTGTGCGCCTTAAGCCCCATTTTAGCATGCACCTCAACCCCGCCCAAAATCAAGGGCCTATCCGCGCCAAATTCATGCACATCAAAACCATTCCCCGTGAAAATGTCCCCACACGGCGGGGGCAAATCAAGCGCCCTTAAATCCTCTTTGAAGGTCAGTTTTCTCGCGCTCTCCTCGCCCTCGACGAACCAAATTTTACCCCCAACCGAAGCGATAGCCGTGCTATCATCGCTGAATTCCTCCCCGCTTTGCAGGGCCTTCTTAAGCAGGGCCGTGCGTGAAAGCTGCGGGGTTTGGATGAGCTTGATCTTTTCCCTGTGCAGGGGCTTGTTTTCAAAAAGCGTGGTATCTGCGACCTTGAGAGCTGGCGTGATACAGTCGGCGTTGTGGATATTTTCCAAAAGACGGGTGCATAAATTCTTGCTGATTTTCACTCGAGCCGCATCGCTAACCATCACAAATTCACTATCTACAAGCTCTAGGGCATTTTTTAAAGACCCCATCCTGCTCTTGCCACCTTGGACAAATTCGTAATTTTTGGCAAATTTTTTCATGAAGGAAATGTTACTAGAAGTAACAATTATCTTTTTAAAATTATAAAAAGAGCTTAAATTCTGCACAGCATAAAGCCAAAGGGGTAGTTCTCCAAGACGGAGAAACTGCTTTTTTACGGCAAGGTTAAAACGCGTAGAATCCCCAGCAGCAAGCATGATCAAGCTTATATCAGACATTACAAAATCTCCAAAAATTGCGATTATGTTACCATATTATACACTTATAAAAAGCTAAATTTTATTTTTTTGTGAGTAAAATCCTCAGCGTTTTAAAGGAGTTTTATGATGATCGAGCGCATTAGGGAAGAACTCAAAAAAGTCAAATATCCTGATTTTGAAAGGGACATCGTGAGCTTTGGTTTTGTCAAAAATATCCAGCACGATGGGGAAAAAACCACGATCTTTGTAGAAATTCCCGCGTCCAATCCCCAAGTCGCCACACAAATCAAGACCGACATCGAGGAAAAATTAAAAACGCTCAAACTCACCCAGCTTGAAATTCAAATCCACACGCCCCAAATCGCCGCGCAAAAAAGCAACGCAAAAAGCGGCAAAAACATCGTCCCGCAGGTTAAGAATTTCATCATGATTTCTAGCGGCAAGGGCGGCGTGGGTAAAAGCACTACGGCGGTGAATTTAGCGATTTCTCTCGCGAAAATGGGCAAAAAAGTGGGACTTTTGGATGGGGATATTTATGGGCCCAATATCCCACGAATGCTCGGTGAGGTCGGCACTCAGCCCGAGGTGGTGGGTCAAAAATTAAGGCCACTTTTGACGCATGGAATTCACATGATGAGCATGGGCGTTTTGGTGGAGGAGGGGCAGGGCTTGATTTGGCGCGGGGCTATGATTATGAAGGCAGTGGAGCAGCTTTTGGCCGATGTGCTTTGGCCTGAGCTTGATGTCTTGCTTTTGGATATGCCTCCGGGCACGGGCGATGCGCAGCTTACCGCCGCACAGAGCATCCCCATCACGGCGGGAGTGTGCGTATCCACGCCTCAGGTCGTTTCGCTTGATGATAGCAAGAGGGCCTTGGATATGTTTAAGAAGCTTCACATCCCCATCGCCGGAATAGTGGAGAATATGAGCGGCTTTTTATGCCCGGACAATGGCAAGGAGTATGCGATTTTTGGAAAAGGCACCGCCGAGGAGGTGGCGAGGCTCTATGGGAGCGAAATTTTAGCTCAAATTCCGCTTGAAATGCTTGTGAGAGAGGGTGGCGATGAGGGTAGGCCTGTGAGCTTTTATGAGCCTGAGAGTCTCAGCAGTGCGCGCTTTTTGATGGCGGCTGAGAAAATTTGGGAATTTGTGGAAAAAATCAATCAAAACGGCGGCGCGGATAATAGCTCCATCCAACCCGTGATGGATGGAAAAAGCGCTTGCTCAAGCTAAATTCCGCTCAGGATTTGCTAGCGGCTTCTTGCTTTTTATGTGTGCTCTCCTTGTGGCCTCTTTAAATTCGCGGCTAAGGCCCTGCCTCGCGGCGGCGAATTTTTTAAGGGCGCTTGAAATGCGAGCATTTTGACGCGTTGGGCTTTGCGGGATTACTCTTCTTCTTTTTGCGTTTTTTTGACGACCTTCACGCGCTCGATGGAGTTACCGTTCATCTTTTTGACCTCGTAATAACAAAGCTCATCCTCTATCCTGTCCCCCACCACAGGCAAACGACCCAATAGGTTGAAAACATACCCGCCTATGGTAACCTGCTCCAAGCCCTCATCATAGCTTATGAGCAAGAGCTCCTCCACCTTGCCAATGTCGCATCTGCCCTGAAATTCATAGATATTATCCGCAAGTTTTTTATAGCTATCCTCATCGTCCTCGCTCTTAATCTCGCCGATAATCTCCTGCATAATATCCTCCATCGTGAGAAGCCCCGCCGTGCCGCCATACTCATCCACAACCAAAGCCGTGTGCGAGCGCTCTTTGTTCATCCTCACAAGCACCTTAGAAATGCTGATATTTTCGGGCACTAAGATCAAAGGCTTGACGAGATTGTCTAAATTTTCGTCCCTTTCGCCAAGCTGATCTTGGATGATGTCGCGTATGTGTATCATCCCCAAAATCGTGTCCTTAGAGCCATCGATGTAGGGGAAGCGTGTGTGTTTGTGCTCGCAAATCATTTGCATGTTTTCCTCAAAACTTTTTTGTTTATTAAGGCAAATCATATCCTTGCGGGGCGTCATCACTTCTTTTGCCACCGTATCGCTAAAATCCACCGCATTGCGGATGATTTCGGTTTCAAATTCGTCCAAAACGCCGCCTTTTTGACTTTCGCTAGCGATGATTTTGATTTCCTCCTCGCTGTGGGTGAGCTCGTGCTCCTTGGCGGGTCTGATGCCGAAAATTTTTAGAGTTAAAAATGCGAGGAGATCGAAAATTTTAATGCAGGGCAAAAATAAAATCCAAAAAAAGTGCAAGGGTCTGGCCACCCAAAGCACGGCTTTATCGGCGATGGCGATGGCGATGCTCTTGGGCACGAGCTCTCCTAAAACCACATGCAAAAGTGTGATGATGCTAAAGGCGATGATGAAGGCTAGGGTGTGGATGAAAACGGGGCTCAGTCCCCAGCCTGAAAGTGCGACCTCGAGCATCTTAGCAATGGCGGGCTCGCCTATCCAGCCTAGCGCTAGGGAGCTTAACGTGATGCCAAGCTGGCACGCGCTAAGATAGGTGTCTAAATTTGAGGTCAATTCTAGAGCTTTTTTAGCGTTGCGCTTTTTTTCCTTGACAAGTTCCTCAAGCTTGGAGCGGCGAACCTTAACAATGCTAAATTCAGACAGGACAAAAAAACCATTCAAAAATACCAAAACAAAGGCAACAAAGATCATCAAAAAAGAATAACTCACATCAAAAGAAGCAACAGGGGGGATTATGGATAGGCTTTGATTCGCATCTAAAATTCGACTGGGGTCCAATGAAGCTCCTTGAAATAAAATGGCTCATTATACACAATCAAACGCATAAATTCCGCTTAATAAGCGATGTTTTCTTCAAATTCCCTCAGTCGCTTGTGGATGCTTCTGAGCTCGGTGATCTTTGTCCAGTTTGTGACAAAAACGCTAAAAGAGCTTCGCACTTGATCAAAGGCATTGCTGATTTGTATCACCATCCCAAGTCCTATGGCCCCAGCAAAAAGCGAGGGGCCCATGATCAAAAACGGCACGATGACGATGATTTGCTCGAAGGTTATCAGCCAAATGTTGAAATAGCCATAGTGCAAAAACAGCCTTTTGTAGTTGAATTTTAGCCCCGTGAAAAGCTCTATCATGGTCTCGTTTTTCGCATAATCACGGCGATTATCCTCCGCATAAACTAGCTCCTTTCTGAAGGCGGCTTCGACTTTTTGGTTGTTATACTCAAGTCCGGGCAGCCTGATGCCCACAAACCACGAAATGACAATGCCCCCAAGCGAGATGAACAAGGCCACATAAACCAAAAGTCCGGGCAAATCTTTGAGAAAGTAAAGGGGGCTCTCTTCGCTTAAATTTTCAAAAAGCACCGCGCTCACATCCGCGCTCAAAGCCCATAAAATCGGCACAAAAGCCGCAAGTATCATCAGGGCCTTCACAAAGGCAAGGCCCAAGCTCTCTACGATTTTAGAAAAATTATAAACATCCTCTTGAATTCTTTGCGAACTGCCCTCAATATTGTCGTCCTTTTTTTTCCAAAATTTCAAGTAGCTAAAGGTCATCGCCTCCCGCCATTTAAAGGTATAAACGCTAGCAAAATAAATACTTAGCGTGGCGATGAAAACATAGGGCAGGGTGATGCATAAAAAAACGCCTATGCTTTTGTAAAATTCATCGATGGCATAGCCTGATTTTTCCGCTATGCTCCTGCTGCCAAAAAACTGCGCGTTTAAAAAATGATAATAATAAAGCGAGGCCTTATTGATGAAATTCGCCCCTTCTAGGGCTTTTTGCGCCTTTTCATCGGCCTCTTGCAAAAGCTCTGGGGTGGGAATTTGAGCGCTGCTTTGAGGTTTTTGGAGGATGTTGTAAAAATCCCTATACCACTCATTGATGGCGACATTGAGGCTGGTTTGTACATACAGAAAAGACAGGAGCAAAAACAAACCCGAATACGCCCACAAAGCCCATTTTTTAGAAAGAAAAAAAGAAGAAAACATCCACACCCCCACGCAAAAAATAAGGGCAATTTTAAAGAATTTAAGCTAACGAAGTGTTTTATAACCTTTGCTAAAATGCCCCTTATTTCAAAAAAGGAAAACCATGGCAAATCTTCTAATCATAGGCGCTGGCGGCGTTTCTCAGGTCGCCACCATAAAATGCGCGATGAATAGTGAAATTTTCACCAAAATCACTCTTGCAAGCCGCACAAAAAGCAAGTGCGACAAGATCGCCACTATCATCAAGGAGCGCTTGGGCGTGCAAATCCACACCGCGCAAGTCGATGCGGACGATAGCGAGGCAGTAGCGAGGCTCATCCAAAAAAGTGGGGCTGAAATTTTACTCAATCTCGCCCTGCCTTATCAGGATTTAAGCCTAATGGATGCTTGCTTGAGGACGAAAATCCACTACATCGACACGGCCAATTATGAGCATCCTTCTTTGGCTAAATTTGAATACAAAGAGCAGTGGGCTAGGGATGAGGGCTTTAAAAATGCTGGGATTTTGGGACTTTTGGGCAGCGGCTTTGATCCGGGCGTGACCAATGTCTTTTGCGCGTATGCGAAGCAAAATTTGTTGGATGAAATCCACTACATCGATATTTTAGATTGCAACGCAGGGGACCACGGCTATGCTTTTGCGACAAATTTTAACCCTGAAATCAACCTGCGCGAAGTTTCTGCCAAGGGGCGCTACTGGCAGGATGGGCGGTGGATAGAAACCGAGCCTATGGCGATAAAAATGGAGTGGGATTATCCCGAGGTAGGCATGCGGGATAGCTATTTGCTCTATCACGAGGAGCTTGAGAGTCTGGTGAAAAATATCCCGCATCTTAAAAGAATTCGCTTTTTTATGACCTTTTCTCAAAGCTACCTCACGCATATGCGCTGCCTTGAAAATGTCGGCATGCTAGGCATCAAGCCCGTGCTGCATCAGGGCAGGGAAATCGTGCCGATAGAATTCCTCAAAACCCTCCTGCCCGACCCGGCAAATTTGGGCGAGCGCACGAAGGGTTTTACCAACATAGGCTGCGTGATAAGGGGCACCAAGGACGGCGCGGATCGGCAAATTTACATCTACAATGTCTGCGATCACGAAGAGTGCTACCGCGAAACCCTCTCTCAAGCCGTAAGCTACACGACAGGAGTGCCTGCGATGATAGGTGCAAAACTCATTGCAAAGGGCATTTGGAGCGGCGTTGGGGTGAAAAATATGGAGGAATTTGACGCCAAGCCTTTCATGGAGGAGCTCAACACTCAGGGGCTGCCTTGGAAAATTTTGGAGATGGAGCCAAATTTGGGAGAGTGAGCGGCGGGGCTGGCTAGAAGGTTTTGTGGAATTTCAAGCTTACATTGTGCGAGGCTGCATTTTTACTCTCGATGAGCTTGTAGGCTAGGCTCAGATCGACCCCTCCGGGGTTGATAAACATCGCTGTGGTGCCAAGCTGGACATAATGCCTTGAAAGGGCGAAATGATTGAAAAATTTTGTATCGTTGATCTGGGCCTTGGTGTTAATGTTGTTATTGACATTCCACCGGAGGCCCCCGTCGATTTGGGTGGCGAAGTTGTATTGCCACCTTTTAAACCACGATAAATTCAACTGCGTATAAAGCACATTGTAGTTCGCATCATCAAAGCTCTCTCTGTAAGGGCCGCCCTTCATTTCAAAGGCCTTGATGATGCCTCCAAAGTATCCGAGTGCGAGCTCTGGAGTGAGGTATTCGGTAACATCAATGCCGTCCCTGTGGAGATTGTAGCCTATGTAAAATTTCGTCCCGTAGGCGTAGCTTTTAAGCCTTCCCTTTGATGCACTGGTAGCAAAGAGCTTTCTGTGAATATCCCCCCAAGAAAAAAGACTCCTCAGGGTCGCTCCGTAATAATAAGCATCCAAGCTGGAGAGGCTTGAATACTTCGCGCCAAAAATGAGGGCGTTGTGATTGAAATTTAAAAAATCATCGTCCAAATGATTTTTATTTTTCTCCACGACCCCATAAAGTGCCAACAAGCTCGTGTCCAAAAAATAATGCCCACCCCCGATGATACCCGTGCTCTGCCCCTTGGCGTCGCCTTCTAGCTTTTCGATATCCACCTTGCTGACCGAGACGTAGGGGCGGATGAAGAGATCGTAATTTGTGCGGGGTTGGGTTACCTTGTAGCGCAAGGCGGCGCGATCAAGCTCCAAAAGCATGGCATCGTAAAACACGGCACGATTACTAAGCTGCTCAATGAAGACCTGAGAAAAAATTCCCAAAGCGCCTAAATTGGCGTCAAAATTCGTATCCAAAATCCCAGTGATGGGATTGTATTTGCCGTAAAATCCTGCCTTTTTGAGGATTTCAGAAAAATCCGCATCCCTCACAAAGGAGGAGGCGTTTTGCGCTATGCCGCTTACGATGTTGCTAAGGGGGATGCTTTGGCCGATTTTGGTCTGGGCATCCACTTTGTCGATGATCACCTTATCGATTTGTATTTTGGGCTTGTACCTTGGGCGTTTAAAAATGAAACCACCGTGCTTGGAATCCCTGCTTGGGTTTGCACCTGTAAATTTTCAATGATGATGGTGGGGTTTCCTTGGGTGATGGTTATTTGAGCAATTCCACCCCGCTCGGCGATGCCTTGGAGGGTGTTTAGGTGGAGCGTGCTGCTGCCGCCGATCTTAAAGTCCCCAAGAACCCTGCCCGCATTGTGAAAATTTAACCTTCCTAATGAAAGCGAGACGCTGTTGATGTCGCTTTGATTTTTTATGAAGGTGTCGCCACTTTGTGCGTTCAGTGAAGAAATGTAGCCCAAATTATCGATCCTGCCCCCGCTAGCCTCAAGCTTTTCGATCTTGGCGTGATTTTGCAAATGTCCATTTTTTTGCTCCAAATCTTCAAATCCACCCTCCCTGAGGATGAGAGTGCCTGAATTTTTAGCCTTTTTAAGGCTTCCTTTGTTTTTTAAATTCAAAACGCCAGAATCTCCAAGCGTGAGGCTGGACAATGTGCCACCTTGCTCGATTTCAACGCTGGAATTTCCCGCGCTCGTCAGGGTGGTGATGGTGCCACTTTGTAAATGAAGCTCCCCGCCTGATTGCGTGTAATTTGTAACCGATCCTGCAAGGCTCATCTTGCCCTTTGTTTGCGTGATGGAGATGATGGGTGAGGTGGAGTTGAGGGTGAGGGTGGCGTTGGCATTCAGTGCGATATTTTGGAGGGTGGCTTTGTTTTCTAGATGAAATTGGCCTTCTTGCATGATGGTGAGCTTATCTATCGTGCCGCTTGTATTTTCTAGGGTGAAATTTTTATTGGAGCTAAGATCAAAAGCGTTGATGGTGGAGTTATTGTTTTGGATGGTTAGGTCAAAGTTGGACTCAAAGAAGGCCTTGGTGTAACTGTTGTTGCTTAGGATGATGTGATGCTTTTTATAAACGAGGAAAGGAAGGGTGAAAACCACATCCAAAGTGCCGATATCATTGCTGATGGTGCGCTCGCCCTGACCGCTGTTTGGCGTAAAATGCGTGTAGTCATCGCTGATGAAGGTTTGAGGATAGAGGGCGGGGGCGAAAATCAGGATGCAAAGGAGGGGGAATTTTTTGTAAGCTGGTATCGATGGCATTGGGGTGGAATCAAGCTCAAAAAGAGCCTGAATGTCTATGAGATGGGATGGAGCTCATTGGCGTAGAAAGTGATGGAATTGACGCCCTCTTTCAAGGCCCACTCATAAGCCTTACCGACAAAATCCCAGTTGATGTGCGCGTAGAATTTCTCCAAATAAACAGGGCGGGCATTGCGATGATCGACATAATAAGCATGCTCCCACACATCCACGACTAGAAGCGGAATTTTGTTTTCAGTTATCGGTGTGGCGGCATTTGAAGTGGCTGCGAACTCAAGCTTTTGGCTTTTCGCATCCATCACAAGCCAAAACCAACCCGAGCCAAAAACCCCAGTCGCGCCCTTGATGAATTCTGCCTTAAAATTTTCCAAAGAACCGAAAGCTTTTTCTAGGGCGTCCTTAAGCTGCGCATTGGGCTCACAGGCCTTAGGACTGATGCAGTCGAAATAAAAGTCGTGGTTGTAAACCTGCGCTGCGTTGTTGAAAAGGCCGCCGCTTGAGCCCTTGATGATGCTCACCAAATCCTTACCCGCGAAGTCGGTATTTTGGATGAGATTGTTAAGATTTGTAACATAAGTATTGTGATGTTTGCCATGATGGTAGCTGAAGGTTTCAGCGCTTAAAAAATCACCAAAAGCACCAGTGTCGTAGGGTAGTTTTCTCAATTCAAACATTGGTTTCTCCTTGTAAAATTTAGTGGGGGGATTTTAGCATAAAATTTATAAACGATAGAATTTCAAACGAAACTGGTGTCAAGGGGGAGACTTGAACTCCCGACCTCCGGCTTATGAGACCAGCGCTCTAACCAGCTGAGCTACCCTGACTTCAAAAATAAGGGCTGATTGTATCTTTTTTTGCTAAAATTTGGCTGATTTAGTTGCAACGCTTTGTGGTTGAAATTAACCTTGAATTTATTTTTTCATTAGACAATGATAATATGTCCAAATTACAGATTGTAAAATTTATTATAAGCATCGACAAAATGTCTAAAGATTGCAAGATTAGACAATTTACTCATACAAAATTTAAAAATTCAATCAAATAATATTTTTATTCAGTGTGGGATATAATCCATGCAAAATTTCAAATCAGGGAGAGAAAAATGCCTTTAGTTACGATTAAGCTTGCCAAGCCCGCTCTAAGCGATGAGCGCAAAGCCGAACTCATCGCCGATATCACCGAGCTTTTGAGCACAAAATACGGCAAGGTCAAGGAGAGGGTTGTCGTGGTGCTTGAGGACATAGAAGCCCACGATATAGGCTTTGGTGGTGAGAGCGTTGCGCGCATTAAGGCGAAGGCAGCGCAATGAAAGCGCTTAAAATCGGCGATGCGGCGCCAAATTTTGAGCTTTTAAATCAGGACAGCGTTCTGATTTCCCTCAAAGACTTCATCGGCAAGTGGGTGGTGCTGTATTTTTACCCTAAGGACAACACGCCCGGCTGCACCACAGAGGCTTGCGATTTCAGTCAAAATTATGAAAAATTCGCGCAAAAAAATGCCCTCATCATCGGCATAAGCCCCGATAGTCCCCAAAGCCACGCGAAATTCATGGAAAAATTCAAGCTCCAGCACATCTTACTCAGCGATAGCGACAAAGAAGCAGCCAAAGCTTACGGCGCGTGGGGTTTGAAAAAAAACTACGGCAAAGAGTATGAGGGGCTCATCCGCTCGACCTTTGTGATCGACCCGCAGGGTAAAATCGCCCAAATTTATAGCCCCGTGCGCGTCAAAGACCATGCCCTGAAAGTGCTTGAGGGCCTTTGATGCTTGTGCATATTTGCTGCAGTGTGGATAGCCATTATTTCGTGCAGGAGCTGAAAAAGGCCTACCCCGATGAAAAAATCATCGGCTTTTTCTACGACCCCAACATCCACCCCTACAGCGAATATGAGTTGCGCTTTTTGGACGTCAAGCGCAGCTGCGATAAGCTTGGCATCAGGCTTTACAAGGGCGCGTATGCGTATGAAGCGTGGCTTGAGGCGGTGAGAGGCTATGAAAACGAGCCTGAAAAGGGGGCGCGGTGCGAAATTTGCTTTGATTTTAGAATGGGCGGGAGCGTGGAATTTGCCAAAAAAATGGGCGAAAAAACCCTCACCACGACCCTCCTAACCAGCCCCAAGAAGGATCTTGAGCAGCTTAAGAGCGCTCTGCAAAAGGAATGCGAGCCCTACGGGATAGAATTCATCGCGCCCGATTTTCGCAAAAACGGCGGCACACAGAGGCAGTTTGCCCTCGCTAAGGAAGCGATGCTTTATCATCAAAACTACTGCGGCTGCCTTTATGGGCTTTTGAAACAAAAGCAAAACAAGCCCTTCATTGACGAGCTGATGAGTCCCATCAACGCCCAAATTTTGCCCGCTAGCATCCAAGCGAGGATCGCTCTTTATAAGCGGGTGCGGAGTCTGGAAAAAGGGGGCGCAAAATTTAGGCTTGAGCGGGAGAAATTCCTAAACTATCGCCTTTTGAGCGGGCTTTTGAAGAGGGACAAGAGGGCGATTAAAAGCTATATTTTATTTTATTCTCATTTTAAAAATGCTGCGAGCAAATTCCGCCTTAATGAAGCGGTGCGTGGGGAATTTAAGAGCGTTAAAGATGAGCTTTGCCTGTGGGATTTTGACTTTTTCAACGCAAAATGCGGGGGGAAATTTAAGAATTTTGAGGATTTTTTAGCCCGTCCTTTGAGCGTGAGTCGGGAAATTGCTTTGA
>NZ_JAUMZG010000059.1 GCF_030528245.1 Campylobacter sp. | reverse complement strand
TTCGCGATTTTTTAGAAAAAGTCATTTTAATGGACGGGGGCGCGCATCAAATTTATAACGCCACAGAGGGCGGCGCGCGCATAAAGGGCACGGTAGAAAAGCCCTTTAGCGAGTGCTGCGCGGAATTTTTACACGAAAAGAAGCCTCACTTCATCACGCCTCCTGTCTTAAGCGAAGCAAAGCGTTTAGAATACACGCTAAAAGCCTATGCAAAACTAGCCTTGAGTGCGAAAAAATGCGAGGAATTGGAGGGCTTTTTGAAGGAAAAGCAGGACAGATTGGAGCTCATTTTGGCCGAGTGCATGGATGAGAATCTGCAAAATTTGCAAGAGGGCGTCGATACTTTGGTGGATTTGGTGGATTTGGTGGATTATGACTTGGCTGAAATTTTACAGCCCTTAATCATACAATTTAGACTTGGCATTGCAAAATACATCAGCATAGTCCCCAAAAATCCGCAGGAAAATTTAGAAAAAAACTTAGCCTTATTTAAGGAGCATCTGTGGTATATACAGATCTTGGTGGCGCATTTGAGAGCGAAGCAGGAGGCTTTGGAGGCTGGTTTGGATGGGCTTTTGGACCTGAGTGGGGAGGAGGGGGCTGGGACCTTGGCGAAATTTAGGGCAAATCTTTCGCGGCGGGAGAATTTGTGCTTTTGCTTTCATAATTTTGCTTTGAGGAGAGAGTATGCAAAAAACCAAAATCTTTGATAAAAATTTAGAAGCCCTAAAAGCGGCGGGAATCCACCAAAACCTCTACAAAAAACTCAAAAAATTCAAGCAAAATAAAAAATACGATGTCATCTTGAATAAAGACCCTTTGGATGTGAATATCATGGAGATCAAAACGCGCCGAAAGCTTTATGAAAGCCCTAAAAAAGAGCTTGAGGATAAGATTGAATTCATAAAGAAAAACAAGGCGAAGTATCCGATTTTGTTTTTTTACGGCGTGGGGAATGGCTTTTTGTATAAGGCCCTGCTGCAAAATGAAAACTATAAAAAAATTGTCGTTTTTGAAAAGGATGCCGAGCTGCTTTTTATCGTTTTGAATTTGGTGGATTTGAGCAAGGACTTGAACGACAACAGACTCTATCTCATCCTCAACAAAGAGATGAATTTTGGCACGGCGATAAGCTTTTTTTATAATCTGGGGGATTTTTCCCTCTTTTACCGCACCTATTTTTTGGAAATTCATTGTGATTATTACGAGAGGCAAAAAAAGGACATTTTAAACATCAACGGCTTCAATCACGCCGCCATTTTAGACCTCACGCTAAGAAAGGGCAACGACCCCGCAGATGCCGCGCAAGGGGTGGATCAGCTCATACAAAATTTACCCAAGATGCTGACGCGTTACAGTCTGAATGAGCTCATAGAAAAAAGGGCTAAAAAAGCTCAAACCGCCATCATCGTAGCCACAGGCCCCAGCCTCAACAAACAGCTACCCCTGCTTAAAAAACACGCCCAAAAGGCTAGCATTTTTTGTCTGGATGCGAGCTATCCCATCCTCGCCAAAGAGGGCATCAAGCCCGATTATGTGCTTTCGCTAGAGCGGGTGGTGAAGACGAGTGAGTTTTTTGATAATGACTTTGGGGATTTTGACAAAAACATCCTGTTCATTTTCCTAGCCCTCACGCATCCTAAAACCATAGAATTCATAGAGCGCAACAAAAGAAACTACATGCTCATCCCTCGCTACCTGCCCCTAGCTTATAGCTTGAAGCTCAGTGAATTTGGCTTTGGGAATGGATTTAGCGTCACGCATCTAGCCTACAGCCTCGCGCTATCTTTGGGGCATAAAAATGTTATTTTGATCGGCCAAGACTTAGCCTTTGGTAAGAACGGCGAAACGCATTCTAAAGACTATCCGCGCGGGCTTAATCAGGCCAAGCAAGAAGTCGGCCCGGCCTTTAAAGAGGTCGAGGCCTACGGCGGGGAGGGCAAGGTGCAAACGACGCACATTTGGGACATTTTTAGGACCTTCTACGAGCAGATGATTTCTTTTTCCAAAAATGAAGCGACCGTTTATAACGCCACGGAGGGCGGCGCGCGGATAAAAGGCACGATAGAAAAGCCCTTTGCGGAGTGCTGTGCGGAGCTTTTGGATAAAAATTTAAGAAGGCCCCTGCCTAGGCTTAAAATTTTTCCGCGAGAAAGACAAAACGAGCTCATGCTCTCAAGCTACCAAAAACTCAAGTCCTTCATGAGCCTCAGCGACAGCCTGGGAAAGGAGTGCCGCCGCCTCTCCAATCAAATCAAATCCATCACGCAAAATAAAAAAAATCGCAAGCATTCCCTAGAAGACATTTGCAAAAATATCGATAAATTCAGAGCGAAAATCAATCAGGGCAGGTATTATTATCTGGCCGAAATTCTAGGCCCCAGCACCTTCCACGCCGAAAGCCTCCTAGCCCCGCTTTACCTGCAGGATGTCAAAAACGAATCGGACAAGCAAAACAAGCTTTTGTCGTGGATTTACGCTAACGAAGCGTGGATCGATGAAATTCACAATCTCATCTACCTACAAAATGGCATCATCAAAAGGGCAATTGTGCCCTTAAGAGAGCTTTTAGAAAAGAGAAAGATTTTGTAAGCGCCCCAAGCGGGGACAATTCCCCGCAGGGTTAAGCCCTCATCAAGAGACAAATCTCACCCGCAGC
>NZ_JAUMZG010000027.1 GCF_030528245.1 Campylobacter sp. | reverse complement strand
GGGAAAATTTACCCAAAGAAAGGTGAGAAAAGTCCGGATCATAAAAACAATAAATGCTTGAAATTCCATCGTTTAAAATGTCAATCAAATCCACACAAATCAATTTATCTTCAATGAAAAAAACAAGCTCATAACCAAAGTTCGACGCCCCTTCCACATAAAGATTATAGTATTTGCGAAAATTCAAATCATACCTCCTCCAAGCCCTCCTTTCCTCCATGAAGCGATGGTATTTATCATACAAAAAAAGATGCTCATCGCTCACAGTGGGCTTTCTTAAGAGTATTTTCACATTCGCGTTCAAATTCTTACGCACTATCCTCCTATCGCCCTTGCCAAGTTTGAATTCCCCCGCCACAATCCGCACACTAAGGCACTCCTCACACCCCGCGCAAACAGGCCGGGAAAAATAATTCCCAAACCTCCTCCACCCCCGAAAAATAAGCTCAGAATTCAAATCCTTAGAGCAATCCTCTATATATTTATACTCGTTTCTCGCCCTTCTGTCCTTGAGGTAGGGGCAAACATCCTCCAAGGTACAAAAGCCAATTTCTTGCATCAAATTTTTTTAATATCACACCCTTGGATAAGGGCAGCAAATTCATCGCGCAGCCTCTCCTCCTTGAGAAAAATAGCCCCC
Organism: Campylobacter sp.; assembly: GCF_030528245.1. GTDB lineage: Bacteria > Campylobacterota > Campylobacteria > Campylobacterales > Campylobacteraceae > Campylobacter_D. Next base: position 19,318 of record NZ_JAUMZG010000027.1, on the reverse strand, counting down.
AAATCATCCCCATGCACCCCCGACTTTTTCCCCTGTTGCGCATTTTGAGGACGATTCAGCGTTTGCATTTGCTTTTTTATATCCTTAAGACTTTCTTTAAAATCCATCATCCCCTGCTCTCTTTGATTTTCTTCAGGGTCGCCGCGATGGCCGCCACAACCTCCTCTTTATTTTCCTGATGCCTGTCCTCAGTATTGGCCAAAAGCTCCTCCAAATGCGTCTCAATGAAAGAGGTGTCAAAATACCCCCGGCGAAATTCACGCGTCTTAGTGATGGCGATCAAAAAGGGTATGGTCGTGCGTATGTCGTCGATGACAAATTCTTTCAAGGCCCGCTCAAGCTTATTCACCGCCAAATCATAGCTCGTCGCCTTGATGATGAGCTTTGCTAGCATGGAGTCATAATAAGGCGGCACGACATAGTCCTTATAAATATGGCTATCCACACGCACAGAGGGCCCCAAGGCTGGATAGTATTCGCCGATTTTACCCGGGCTTGGGATGAAATTTTTCCACACATTTTCCGCTGTAATCCTCGCCTCAATCGCAAAGCCACGCGGCCTAATATCACTTTGCTCGATGTCTAAAATTTCCCCCGCCGCGATGCGAATTTGCCGCACGATCAGATCCACACCCGTAACCTCTTCTGTGATCGGATGCTCCACCTGAATGCGCGTATTCATCTCCATGAAGTAAAAATGATTGTAATCATCCAGCAAAAACTCGATCGTCCCCGCATTCGTATAGCCCACCGCCTTAGCCGCCGCCACGGCCGTTACGCCCATGCTTTTGCGTAAATTATCAGAAATTCCGGGACAGGGGGCGATTTCGATGACCTTTTGATGACGCCTCTGTATGGAGCAGTCCCTCTCGCAAAGATGGATGATATTGCCGTAATTATCACCCAAGATTTGAAATTCAATGTGGCGGGGATTGACGACAAATTTTTCCATAAAAACCTCGTCATTGTTAAAATAGCTCAAAGCCTCCCTCTTACACGACTCAAAGGCGCTCTCAAGCTCATCCTCACAATGCACCACGCGAATTCCGCGCCCTCCGCCCCCGCCTGAGGCCTTTAAAATCACGGGATAGCCGATTTTCTCCGCTTGAATTTTAAGCTCCTGCGGGGAGCAGTCATTAAGCCCCTCCGTGCCCGGCACGATAGGGATGCCATTTTCCGCCATCAGGGTCCTAGCAATGTGCTTGTTTCCCATTTTGTAAATGACCTCTGATTTAGGCCCGATGAAAATGAGCCCCGCATCCTCGCAAGCCTTGGCAAATTCGTAATTCTCGCTTAAAAAACCATAGCCCGGATGGATGGCATCGGCCCCGCAGGCCTTGGCGATTTCCACTATGCGCGCCGCATCCAAATAGCCCCGTATCGCATCCGTGCCTATGCGGTAGGCCTCATCGGCGATTTTGACGTGCAAGCACTCCCTATCAGGCTCGGTAAAAACCGCCACGCTTTTGATGTGCAAATCCCTGCACGCACGGATAACTCGAACGGCGATTTCAGCACGATTTGCAATGAGAATTTTATGAATGAATTTCATGGGATAACCTCAACAATTTTGTGAAAATTCTAACCAGTTTTTCAAAAAACTTAATATTAAAAAATTTTTATAGCTCGTTTTTTATAAAAACGCTCCATATTATTTCTCAAAAAAAATAAGCGCTCATTCGGCTTCCTTCTTGATCTTGCATTTTAAGCATTCCAAAAAAGTGCCTTTTTTAAGCTCTTTAATGACCATAGTTTCTCCACACTCCTCACACCTTTCTTCGCTTGGTTTGTAGTTTGAGACAAAATCACATTTAGGATAGCAATCGCACCCGTAAAATTTCCCCCGCCTTGAAAAGCGCTCCACCACCTCGCCAGTTTGGCATTTGGGGCATTTGATGCCTATGGATGCGGGGGCCTTTTTCTCACTTTTTTGACTCGATTCAGGGTTTAAGTTTCTCGAATAGCGACATTTTGGAAAGGCAAGACAAGCGATAAATTCCCCATACCTCCCCTTACGCACGGCCAGCTCCCCACCACACTGCGGACAGCTTTCATCGATTTTTGTGAAGGTTTTTTGACTTTGGATATTTTTTTTGCCGCTTTCAATTTTCCGCATGAAAGGGTAGTAAAATTCCCTCAAAGTCTCCTGCCAGTCCGCCTTATTTTCGGCGATTTCATCAAGCGTATTTTCTAAATTGGAAGTGAATTGACTATCCACGATGTCGCTAAAATTTTTCTCCAAAAGCTCCGTCACGCTAAAGGCCACCTCGCTTGGCACAAGCTGCTTTTTATCGATTTTGACATAGTCTCTTGCCGTGAGTATGGAGATGGTCGGCGCATAGGTCGAGGGACGTCCGATGCCAAGGCTTTCAAGCTTTTTCACAAGCCCCGCCTCCGAGTAGCGCGCGGGTGGTTCTGTTCGGTGAGGGTTTATTTCAAGCTTTTGGATTTTAAGGATTTCTTCGCGTTTTAGCTCGGGCAGAATTTTATCCTTGTCCATATCGCCATAAACCTTATAATAGCCATCAAAAAGGATTTTGCGCCCGCTGATTTTAAAAAGCGCCCCGCCGCCTCGCACAAACACGCCCTGACTTTGTGAAAGCGCCGGGTTCATTTGACAGGCTAAGAAGCGGTTGTAGATGAGGGCATAAAGCCTTAGCTCATCTTTTTCGAGATATTTTGCGGCGAGGGTGGGCGTGAAGCTCAAATTGGTCGGGCGTATCGCCTCGTGGGCCTCTTGCGCGCCCTTAGCCTTCGTAGCGTAAGCGTTGGCTTTAGCGGGCAAATAGGCCTCGCCAAATGTGTCTTTTATGAATTTTCGCGCCGCGCTCACGGCTTCTTTGGCCAAATTCAAGCTATCCGTCCTCATGTAAGTGATGACGCCCATCGTGCCCTCATGCGTTTTGACACCCTCATAAAGCCTTTGGGCTAACACCATCGTTTTTTTAGGCGTAAAGCCAAGGCGATTGCTCGCACTTTGCTGCAGGGTCGAGGTCATAAATGGCGGCGGCGGGGCGATTTTGCGTTCTTTGCTTTCTATATTTTGAACGACAAATTCCGCCTTTTTGCACTCTTCTAGGATGAATTTGGCCCTGTCTTTATTGGTGAGGCTTAGTTTTTCTATCTTTTTGCTCTCAAATTCCACCAGCTCGGCCTCTAGGTCTTGTTTGAAAATCATATCAATGCTAAAGTATTCAAGCGGCACAAAGGCGCGGATTTCCTTTTCTCTATCCACGATGATTTTAAGCGCCGCACTCTGCACCCTCCCCGCACTCAGTCCCCTTTGAATTTTCTGCCCCAAAAGAGGGCTGAGTTTATAGCCCACGATGCGATCTAGCAAACGTCTCGTTTGCTGGGCATTGACGGAGTGGATGTTGAGCTTTCTTGGGTTTTTCAGCGCTTTTTCGATGGCGCTTTGTGTGATTTCGTGAAAGACGATGCGCGGCAGGGAGTTTTCGTCCCTGCCGATGGCCTTTGCGATGTGGTAGGCGATGGCCTCGCCCTCTCTGTCCTCATCGGTGGCCAGATAAATTTGCCCCGCCGCCTTCGCCTTGATCTTTAGCTCTTTGACGAGGGCGGAGTGATCGCTTGAGATGCGGTATTCTGGGACGAAGGCGTCCTCTTCTATCTTGATCCCAAAGCTTGACTTGGGTAGGTCCCTGATGTGTCCCTTGGAAGCGATGACTTCGTAATCTTTGCCGAGAAAATTGCCGATGGTTTTGGCTTTTGCGGGAGATTCTACGATGATTAAATTTTTCTTCACTGCGCGGACCTTTCTTTAAAAAACTGAAATTTAGTTAAAAAATATAAATTTTCACTTAGCCAGAATTTTCGTTTTATGCAGCGTGCATCTTTGACACAGGGCTTCTAGCCTTTGGTTCTTTGCAAAGCCTTCTTTGAGCCTTAAAAAACGCGGGGAATTTAAGAGGGAGGCGAGGGGGCTTTCTAGGGCATTGCCCAAATTGATGGCCCCACCCGCGTCAAAACAGCAGGGCACTAGGGTGCCATCGCTTAGAATGCCAATCTGCTGCTTCAGGGCGTGGCAAGCACCCTGCGTGCTGATGATGGGGCCTGCTAGGCTTGGCCACTCAAAGGATGGGGCCTGATGCAGGATGATATGCCTTGCGAGGCGATTTTTGCGCTTTGTCGCATCAAGCTCTGGCTTGAAATTTTCACGCAAAAAACTATAAATGGCCTCATTTTCTGGGGGAGGGAGGGGGTTTAAATTCCATAGTCTTAGGTTGATGAAGCTAGAAAGTTTTCTTTTTGAGTGCTCTTTGCAAAGCTCTAAAATCGGTCCAAAATAGCTCCGCAAGCTCTGCTTTTTCGGGCGGGCGATGAGGGAGAGGTTGATTTGATGGATGTTGTCAAATTTTAAAAGCAGGGCTTGATTTTTATCGCCCAGATAAAGGCCGCTGGTTGTGATTTCAAGCCGCATTTGGTATTTTTTCGCAAGGATCAAATAATCCTCCAAATTCTTTAAAATCAACGGATCGCCGAGGATGTGCAAGGTGAAAAGCTCACCTTTATCGGCGACTTGTTGAGCGATTTTTTCAAAATTTTCAGGGCTTAAAATTCCGCGCACTGCTTTTTTTGACGGGCAAAAATCACAAGCCAAACCACAAAGATCACTCAGCTCAATGTAAATTTTTTTAAAGCGCATGATTGTGTTTTTTAAAGATTTTCAAAGCCTTCAAGGACAGGCCTGAAAGGGCTAAATTTTCACACTCTTCCTCAGTTTTGAAAAGATAGCCCCGCTCTTTTTTCGCTAAAACTTGATGATAAATTTCAAGCTCCAGTTTGAATTGGGTGTAGCTGTGCTTGAAGCTGGCGATGTGGCGGGCGTGCTTTGCGTCAAAGGGGCTATTTTGAGGGGCAAAGAAGGGGAAATTATAAAGCCCTGCGTGGAGTCTTTTTTGGCTCTGCAAAAGGGCGAATTTCCTCTCAAATTCAAGGATAAAAAGATGGAATTTTAGCTTTTCTTGGTAGGTTTTTTTGCGCTGCGGGTAGTTTTGCGGCGTGTCTTTGCCCCTGCAAAATTCACAAAGCGGACAAGACTCGCACCTTGCATTTTGAGCCGAGCAAAGCGAGGCGCCCAAATCCATCAAGGCCTGATTGTGATGGAGGGGGTTTTGGGCGTTTAAAATCAAATCCGCCCGCGCTAAAAGCTGCTTTTGCGTGGGGTTTTTGAGGGCAAAAAGGCGCGAAAGCACGCGGCGGATGTTACCATCCGTAAAGCTCACCGCCTCACCGTAGGCAAAGCAGGCAATCGCTCCAGCCGTGTAATCGCCCACTCCTGCAAGGCTTAGAAGCTCCTTTTTACTGCGGGGCAAAGCACCGCCAAAAAGGCTAAGGCACTGCTGGGCGGCCCTTTTTAAATTCCTAGCTCGGTGATAGTATCCCAGTCCCTGCCAAGCCTTCAAAATCCTGCCCTCATCCGCCCTCGCCAAGCTTTTTAGGGTGGGAAATTCTCGCAAGAATGGGTAATAAAATCGCTCCAAAACGGTCTTAACCTGTGTTTGCTGAAGCATGATCTCACTCACAAACACCCCATAAGCCCTATCAATGTGCCGCAAACAGGGCTCACAATCCTCCCTGCCAAGTCGGCGCCAGGGCAAATTTTCGCGTCCATTTTGACGATACCACTGGAGTAAATTTTGCTGGAGTTTTTTGATTTTTTCTTTTTGCATTGTGGCCAGATTGTAGCTAAATTTGGCAATTTTTGTTAAAATGAGGCAATTTAGCGTGATAAGGAAGATGGATGCTAGGCTTTTTTAAGGGTTTAGGAATAGGGCTTTTGTGCCTCTTGCTTTTTGTGGCGGGGGTGGTTTTTAATGTGGAATTTTTGGGCAAAAAGACTCAGGAAAATCAGGTGAAAATAGAAAGAACCCTTGAGGTAACAATGCAAGTAAAGCCCGATATATTCACGGCTAAAATCGATTTTTATCCCAGTGAAAATTTGAGCACGAAGTCCGTTTTGAGTGAGGAGGAGCGGGAGCAAATTGCTCAAACTTTCAAGGAGATAATGCAGCGCAGCGCGAAGGATGGTTTTTGTGCGGATGGTGCTTACAGTTTGGAGGCGAATTTTTCCAGAGAAAATGGCTTTGTAATCCCTAAAGGACAAAGGCTTAACGCAAATTTAGAGTGCGAAATAAAGGCGGAAAATTTGGACGCTTTTAATGTCCTGATCGAAGATATCAACGCCATCGTGGCAAAGAGCGAGTGGGTGAGGGTCTCAACCCCTGCCTTGTCGGCTAATTTTTCTAAAGATTTGCTGGCTGCAAACAGGGAGAAATTAAGCGGCGAGCTGCTTACTAAGGCCTATGCGTATGAAAAATCCTACTCTGGGGAGCTTGATAGAAGCTGCGTTTTGAGCGCTTTTCTCTTGCATCCGCAAGCCTCAATCCACCCGCGTGCGCTAAGGGCTGATGCTGAGCTTTCCCTGCCCCTCATAAACAAGAATCATCAAAGCGTAAGTGCCACGCTTACTTTTCTTTGCAAATAGCTTAAAATAAACTACTTTTAAGCTTAATTCGCTAAATTTTTGGCCTTCTTTTTTCTAATGCGGGAATAGCTCAGGGGTAGAGCACAACCTTGCCAAGGTTGGGGGCACGAGCCTGCAAAGCTCTGATCCCCGGTTCAAATCCGGGTGTCACCTCCAAAGCTTTGCGGGAGATGGCTGAGTGGTCGAAAGCGGCGGTCTTGAAAACCGTTGAGGATAAAACCTCCGGGGGTTCGAATCCCTCTCTCCCGGCCATTTTAATTTAACTTTGATAATAAGGGAAACAATGCTTCAGTTTATAACTAACCCCATTATCGTTAGCGTCTTTGTAATGATGATTCTTTGTTTGTTGCGCTTTAATGTGCTTCTTAGCGTCTTAGTTTCTGCTTTGATTGCGGGATTGCTTTCTCATCTTTCGATGCTGGAAACGATGGACATTCTCATCAGCGGGATGAGTGGAAATTTACAAACGGCTTTGAGTTATATCTTGCTAGGAGCTATTGCTGCGGCGATTTCACAGACAAATTTGACCGCTTATTTGATTAAAATTGTAAGTCATTTTATTTCACAAAGAAAATATGTTTTGATTTGTTCTTTAGCGTTGATTTCGTGTTTTTCTCAGAATTTAGTGCCTATTCACGTAGCCTTTATCCCGATCTTAATCCCGCCTTTGCTTGCGCTTTTTAACAGGCTCAAAATCGACAGACGAGGCGTTGCCTGTGCCCTGACTTTTGGGCTTACCACGCCTTATATGGTGCTACCCCTGGGCTTTGGATTGATTTTTCAAACCATCATCACTAAAAATCTAAACGATAACGGCGTCAATGTCGCTCTTGGTGATGTTACCAACACGATGTATTTGGCAGCTTTGTGTATGCTTTTTGGTTTGTTTTGCGCAATTTTTGTTTTTTATTCTAGGCCTCGAGAATATCGAGAAATTCAAATGGAAAAATTTGATTTTGATAAACTCAAAATGACGCGCAAAGAATGGGGCGTTTTGGTGGGGCTTATCGTAACTCTCGCGGGTCAAATTATGACGGGAAATTTACCCCTATCGGGTCTGATGGGTTTTATTTTGATGATAGTCCTGGGTGGTGTGAACTACAAAAAGGTCGATTTGATTTTTGACGATGGGCTTAAGATGATGGGTTTTATCGCCTTTGTGATGCTTGTGGCAGCGGGTTTTGCAGGGGTGCTTAAGCAAAGTGGTGCGATCAATGAGCTGGTGGCCTTCATTCTGCCTTACATCGAGGGGAGTAAATTTTTAGCCATTTTTACGATGCTTTTGGTAGGACTCATCATCACCTTGGGGATAGGTACTTCTTTTGGGACTGTGCCCATCATCGCGACCCTATTTTGTCCGCTTTGCTTGGAGCTTGGTTTCTCTGCCAGTTTAATTATTTTTGTGATGGGTATAGCGGGAGCCTTGGGTGATACAGGAAGCCCTGTAAGCGAAACTACTCTAGGCGTGAGTGCGGGATTGAATGCCGACAAACAACATGATCATGTCAAAGATACCTGCGTTCCTACCTTTGTGTTTTATAACGGACCCTTGTTGATTATGGGTGCAACATTAGCAATGTTTTTGTGAACTTGTTTTAATTTGATTCTTTGGAAGGCTCAAATCTTAAGAGGTAAATCTATCTTTAAGCTGTAAGGCATGATCAATCATCACAGACAGTCATAGCCTCGTATGTTTTTACATACTCAGGTGGACTAGTAAGTTTTTGCTTATTTTTCAATCATTATTCCAAGCATTGCATCGTTAAATTTTGTTATTGTAAAACCATGCACTAGTTCCTATCATAGTATTCAAATTTATGCTCAACTATCAAATTCTCCAACATAATTTACATCGTTACTATCTTTCCAAGCCACTCTCAACTTTTCACATTTAGCAAAGCAATCACATTCGGACAAGCAATCAAGCGTCAAATCTTCAAACATTCCCGAGCACTTTTCTTTTAAATTTATTAATGATTTTAGAAAACCTTATAAACCCAGTTTTTTGTGGCAAACTCTTCAATCTTTGCACACATTGATTGGGGCTATTTTCTCATAATATTTTCCCCATCAAACCCACATCTTGTCAAATATGATCAGTTTTTCTTATGAATTCGCTAGATTATGACAAAAATGTCATAATGAAAAATTTATTTTTACACAATCAATTCAAGCTTTTAGGCACATTAATCACACTAAAACTATCTCAGCTAGAGCAAGAATTGCTCCGAAGATATCAAGTGTTGTGCATTATAAAGCTTCTATTCATTTATAAATTTTGTATCTTTAACGATGAGTCTTTTTTGAGTTGTTTCATGCTTATCCATGCCTTCAAATGATTTGATTCTGCTCTATTTCTCAAATTCTGCCACAAGAGAAAAGGCTAAAGCATAACTTCTAAACTTTTGCACTTATTTATTTCTAAAATATAATTCTTTGTAAGATTATATTTTGTTAGAAATGATTCAATATTGCGCTCTCCATGCAAAAAGGCTTAAAGTCAAAGATGCAAATTTCTCCTTATCTTGTTATAAAAAATTTTATCATTTCACTATCATTTGTTTAATTTTCTTTCAATATTATTCTTTAAATTAAAATGATTAAAATAATCCAAACTTAGAAATTTTTTGTACTTTATTTCACCCGACTATGTTGTGTTTGCGTATAAATTTTAAAATTGGATAAAAATTTTTCTAAATTCGCTACACCCATAGAAAAAAGCTCCCTTTGTGTTTTTGCTTTCCCTGCGGACTAAAAAACCATTTTTACATTGCGGACAAGCAATTGTATTTTTTGCTTGTGTGGTTTTTGTGGAGCTTAGTTTTAAATCACTTTCTTTAATGGCTTTGATTTCTATTTCTATGTTATTTTGCACATAATTTAAGAAATTTTCTATTGTTCTTGTGCCATTTTCTATTTCCTTTTGATACTCAAACCATAAAGCAGTCATATCAGGCTCACGCAAAAGCGGATTTAAAAGAGAAATGAATTCCCTGCCCTTTTTGTGGAATTAATCTTTTGTGATTTGTCCTTGCTTACTTCTATGCAACCAACATTAATAAGCCTATCATAGCACTTCTTGTTGCTGGTGTGCTTATACCTCCGCTTTCCCCCTTTTTATCCTTATCTTTTTCAAGCAAAAGATTTTTAATTTCAGGATTTTTAATATATTTGCTGACCTGATTTTAATCTTTGAGTAGGGTTGTCATTGTGTATTTAGATCTTGGTTTTTTCTTTTGTGTTTTGATTTCGTTTTATTACGACATTGGTATGCAAATTTTGATTTCAAGAAAGCGATGATATTTTGACTCGTTTTGACACGTATTGACACGATCTTATTTTGTTTTGCTATCGCTGTTAAAAACTTGAAGCCTTAATGCCCTGCATTAAATTTTGATCAAATATTTTTGGTCAAATTCTACACATTCATTCTGCATTTTCCTTTCATGATGAGATAGGCGAAATTCAGTGGTATTATTTTATACCCCTATAAAAATTTTTTTTTAAGCATCTTTCGTACTTGTAAATTTTTGAAACTTTCTTTCACACGATAGTGGCAGTTAAGTCTCTCAAAAGCGAGAATTTTCACTCGTCTTTTCAATTACCTTTGAAAACATCACCAATGAATTTTTTATGTGAAACGATGTGTTTTTTAATGCTTTAAAATCCTGTACCTCATTAATTTTCATTATTCAATCTTACCTATGAAATTCCGCCGCAAATTTGACGAGATTAAAGCGATAACCACTCTTTTTTTCCTTGCATCCAAACCACTCAATATCAATCCCACTGGAAACGCCCCTAATTAACCCCCTATTACACATTTTAAGCCCTAAAATAACACCAATTTATATGGAAACATTATTTAAGACGTTTAACAGAATTTTTTAAATTTTTTCGATTAATGTTTATATGATTGGATACAATGAGATTTCAATTTTAGTTTTTTAAGGTAACCCAAATGATCAAAGCGGATAAAATTTGGCTAGACGGCAGGCTTGTTGATTTTGAGGATGCGACTTTGCATTTTTTGACGCATTCCCTACACTATGGCAATGCCGTTTTTGAAGGGACAAGAGCCTATAAAACCGATAGGGGCTTGGCGATTTTCAGGCTAGAGGATCACACAAAAAGGCTGCTTGAAAGCGCAAAAATCACGCTCCTAAATTGCCCCTTTTCGCAAAAGGAGCTAGAAGACGCCCAAGTGGAGCTTTTAAGGGCGAATGATTTCAAGCAAAACGCTTACATCCGCCCTTTGATTTTCTTGGGCGAGGGCGTGATGGGACTTTACCACGCTAAAGCGCCTGTGCGTGTGGGGATTGCAGCGTGGGAGTGGGGGACCTATTTGGGCGAGGAGGGGCTTGAAAAGGGCATCAAAGTAAAAATTTCTTCCTTCGTTAGAAACAGCGTCAAATCTTGCATGGGCAAGGCTAAGGCGAGCGCGAACTACCTCAACTCTCAACTGGCGAAATTCGAGGCCATCGATGCGGGCTATGAGGAGGCTTTGATGCTGGATGAAGAGGGCTTTATCGCGGAGGGCACGGGGGAGTGCTTTTTTATCGTTAAAAACGGCGTTTTGATTACTCCGCCCAATGATTTTTCCCTCAAAAGCATCACACAGGATACGGTTTTGAGGCTTGCAGGGGACCTTGGCATAAGCATAGTGCGCCAAAGAATTTCAAGGGATGAGGTTTATACGGCTGATGAGGCCTTTTTCACGGGCACGGCGGCTGAGCTCACGCCCATAAGAAATATCGACGCAAGAGCGATAGGTAATGGGACGCGGGGTGTGCTCACAAAACAATTGCAAGATGCCTATTTTGACGTGGTTTACGGACGCAATGCAAAATACGCCTCTATGCTAACTCACATTTAAAGGAAAAAAATGCCAGCGGATTTGAATGATTATTTTAATAAAAAAAGCGGAAATTCCAGCGGCGGGGGTGGCCGCCAGAATTTTAATTTCAAGGCTCCGGAGTTTAATTTTAAGGGCTTTGGAAAATTCACGCCCCTTATTTATGTCGCCATTGTTGTGGTTTTGGTTTTTGTCCTAGCAAAGCCCTTTGCCATCGTCAATGAGGGCGAAAAGGGCATCAAGGTAACCACAGGTAGCTACAACCCTGAGCCTCTCAATGCGGGGCTTCATTTTTTCGTGCCGATTTTTCAAAAAATCATCATCGTGGATGTGCGTCAAAGACAGATGGCCTACACCTCAAGGGAGAGCTCGGTGAGCCTTGGCTCTGGCATCGTGGATAAAAATTCTATCTCCGTGCTTGATTCCCGCGGGCTTAGCGTGCTTGTCAATATCACCGTAAAATACTCCCTCACGCCAAGCGAGGTCGCACGCACCATCGCGACCTACAATCTCAACTGGGAGGATAAGATCATCGATCCAACCGTGCGCAATGTCGTCCAAAGTGTCATCGGCAAATACACCGCCGAAGAGCTTCCTGCCAATCGTAACGCCATTGCCCTGCAAATCAACAACGGCATCACCAAAACCATCACTTCTTTGCAAAATTCTCCCGTGCAGCTTCAAGAAGTGCAGCTTAGAGAAATCATCCTGCCCCCGAGCGTGAAAGAGCAGATTGAAAAGGTGCAGATCGCCAGACAAGAAGCCGAGCGTGCCGCGCAGGAAGCCGTGAGGAAGGTAACCCTAGCCGAGGGCGAGGCCAATGCGACCATCATCAGCTCCAAGGGTAGGGCGGATGCGGTGCGCATCGAGGCTGATGCCCAGGCCTATGCCAACAAAGAAATCGCCTCAAGCCTTAACAATCCCCTCCTTCACTTGAGGCAGATTGAGGTGCAGGGTAAATTCAACGAGGCCCTGCAAAACAATAAGGACGCTAAAATTTTCCTCACTCCGGGCGGGGCCGTGCCGAATATCTGGGTGGATACAAAGGATGCTAGGCAGCAGACTTCGATAAATGCTAGATGATGCGGATGCTGGTGGAAAATTTAAGAGAGGCCATTCTTTTTTACGCGGACAATTTTTATTTGGTCGATTTTGTGCTGATTGTGTTCGTGTTTTTCTTTTTCGTCTGCGTTTTATTTTTGTGCGTTTTTTTGAGGCACAGGCCCATCATTGCCTTATTCATTGTCGCTTTTGACATTGCGGCGAGCTTTTTCATTTATATTTACGGCTATAAATTTGTCGATCATCAAGTGAGAAAAAGAACGGTCGCCATAGAAAATCAACGCTTCATCCAAAGCTCCGGGGCCCTAGTGATAGACTTTAACATCACAAATGTTTCAAAACACCACTTCAAGCAATGCAAAATCACCGCCAAGCTCTATCAAAACCCCTCCGAGGAGGACAATTTTTTAGAGGCTAAGAAAAAAAATTTCATCCCCTTTAGAAAAAAAAGCAAGATTTTGAAAGATGTGCCAATCAACACAACCCAAATTCAAAGAATTTCCTTTGAAAATTTTGACAAGGACAACAACCACACCACGCGCCTAGCTTCGGAGTGCTTTTGATGCAATTTACCATCTTTCACACCATCGCCTTCGTCATCCTGCTACTTTGTTTCGTTTTGGGCTGCGTTTTGATTTTCATCATGGCCAAAAAAAAGGAAATCGCCCTCATACTCTACACCATGAACGCACTTTTTAGCGCGATTTTGATCTACTCCATTTTGCAAAGCATCACAGAATTCACCATCCAAGCCTCCCTCTCCAAGCTCACCTACACAAGGGATTTACGCAACGAAAGTCTCAACATCACGGGCAGGGTGCAAAACCTCACGCAGTTTGACATCAAAAAATGCTATCTTTACCTTAATATTGCTGATAAAAAAAATGTCGGCCAAGAAATTTTTGAAAGCGAAAGCCTAAAAAATGCCGTGAGAAAAAATACAAGTTTTTCCTACACCATAGAAATCATCGACAAGCTCCCGGGCGATACCTACAAGGAATTTTCCGCTCAAGTGCCCTTCCCTCCAAGCTTTGAGGATGCAGAATTCTACCACACCCTAAAATGCTTCTAAACCCACCCCTTACTCATTCGTTAAACAAAAAGGCTAGAATTTCACAAAAAAAAGGATTTTCATGATCAGCACGAAAGAGGATTTTTTGCTTTTTGTAAAGCAAATCGAACAAAAAACAAACTACAAAAAGCCCATAGCCTTCGGCATCGCGAGGCTTGACAGGGGACAGCTTAATAAAAACAAAATCCTACAAGCCTCCTTCGCCCTAGTCAATTACGAGGAAAATCACGCCTCAGCCGCCATCATGATGGAGGCCCTCATGCGAAGGGGCGTGGGGATTGATTTTGACAGGAGCGAATTGGTGCAGGTTTTGAGGCTTGAGGATGTCGATTTTGCCCTAGCTTGCTTTAATCCCTTTCTTGAAGAGGACGGGCACAAAAATATCGACCTGCTTAAGATCATCAAGGATAAATTCAAAGACGATGAATTTGCCCTCGTTTGCCTCTTTGGCGACTATGCGCCCTTGAGTGTGGAGGCTGTGTATTTGAAGCTTTACTTGCTTTCTAGCAAAAAGGTCGCCCCCAGATCCCTGAATTTAAACGGCGCCTTTGCCCTGCTTCACAACGCGGCCTGGAGCGGGGATGAGCCCATCGAGCTTGATTATTTGCGAAAAAACGAAATGCGCCTTAAAATGAGCAAGCAGTATCCAAAAATAGACTTTGTGGATAAATTCCCCCGCTTTTTAGCCCACATCATCCCAGAAGAAAACACCCGCATCTTAGACAGCGCCAAGGTTAGAATGGGCGCGCATCTGGCCGCTGGCACGACCATCATGCCCGGCGCTAGCTATGTGAATTTCAACGCGGGCACGAGCGGGGCGTGCATGGTGGAGGGTCGCATCAGCTCAAGCGCCATCGTGGGCGAGGGTAGCGATGTGGGCGGCGGGGCTTCTATTTTGGGCGTTCTAAGCGGCACAAACGGCAACCCCATCACCGTGGGCAAGGCCTGCCTTTTGGGCGCTAATTCTGTTACGGGTGTGCCTCTGGGGGATGATTGTGTCGTGGATGCTGGCATTGCAGTGCTTGAGGGGACGAAATTTTTGCTCAAAGACAGGGAGGCCCTGCAAAAAATGAATGCGCATTTTGACTTCAACAAAGAAATTTACAAGGGCATCGAGCTTAGCGGCTTAAGGGCCCTGCATTTCAGGCAGGATAGCATCAGCGGGGCGATGATAGTGGGCTTTAATAAAAGGGCCATCAAGCTCAACCGCGCCTTGCATTGACGCTCAAAAACCCTCCTTGCCATCCACGATGGGCACAAAAAAGCACTCCTCCAAAATTTCTTTTTGCAATTTCGTGCCGTTCTTGGTGATCCTCGTGATGAACTGTTTTTCATTATGCGAAAGAGGGGCGACCAAAATGCCGCCATCGTTAAGCTGATCGAGCAAAATTTCAGGGATGTGCTGCGCGTGGGCTGAAAATAAAATCCTATCGTAGGGCGCGTAGTTTTTCCAGCCATTTTGCCCATCGTCAAATTTGACATTGATGTTGGCAAAATTCAGCTTCCTGAACGCCTCAGCCGCATCTTTTGCGAGCCTTTCTATGCGCTCGATGGTGAAAACTCGCCTGATCACGCGGCTTAAAATCGCCGCCTGATAGCCGCTACCGCAGCCTATCTCCAAAACACTATCAGCGTTTTTGAAACTCAGGGCCATGGTCATTTTGGCTACGGTTAGCGGGGAGCTTATCCACTGGGAATTGGCAAGGGGCAGGGCGTCGAGGCGGTAGGCCTGGGCCTTGAGTGGGGAGAAAATTTCACGCGGCACAGAAACGAAGGCGTTGAAAAGCTCCTCGTTGATGAAAATTTGACGCGCAATCTCCTCCGCCATAGCCCTGCAACGCTTTTGCTTGAACGAATCCATCTTCACTCCTAGAGGGTTCATTTTAACGAAAAAGATTGAATTTGTATTAAAATACCCTGACTATACTTTTGAAAAAAGGAGGCGAAATTGCTCATCACATTCAACGGCAAAAGTCCAAAAATTCAACAGGGCGTCTTCATCGCTCCGGGCGCTAAAATCATCGGCGAGGTAGAAATCGGCACTGATAGCAGCGTGTGGTTTAATTGCGTTTTAAGGGGCGATGCGAATTTCATCAAAATCGGCTCAAGGACAAACATACAGGATTTAAGCACCGTGCATATTTGGCACAGGGAATTCAACCCAGACGGCTCGCTCAAAGATGCGGGCTATCCTACCATCATCGGCGATGACGTTACCATAGGGCACAATTGCGTCATCCACGCCTGCACCCTCAAAAATCGCGTCCTCGTGGGGATGAATGCGGTCGTGATGGACGGGGCAGTGATCGAGGAGGATAGCATCGTGGGGGCTGGCTCTGTGGTAACGAAGGGCAAAATTTTTCCGCCACGCTCCCTGATACTGGGAAACCCTGCCAAACTCGTGCGTGAGCTTAATGAGGCAGAGCTTGCCTTTTTGAAGCAATCAGCTCTAAATTATGTGGGATTTAAGAACGAATTTTTACATGACGCGAAGTAAGCTCGTCCCTGAGTGCCTTCAAGCGCTCCGATAAAACAAGCTCATAGCTTTTGGAGGGTTTCAAGTCAAGCAAACCCTCATCAAGGCTCGCCACGCGCCCCTTGCTAAAGTCCCTAAGCTCTTCAAGGCTGGGCCTTTCAAGCTGCCTTTTCCCGTCCTTGAAAACAGGCCGCAAAAGCTCCTCACGCCTCAAATTCGCATCCAGCTCATCCAGGGGCTCATCGTGGATGATGAGCTCATCGTAAAGGGCCTTGCCGCTATTTCTATCGTAAATTCTAAACAGGCGCTTGAAGTGGGGGATGGTCGTTTTTGTGGAATTTTCACTGATTTTGATTTTGGGCGTGATGGTGCCATCTTGCTCGCTTGCCACAAGCTTATACACGCAGCCAAAAACCGCATCGCTTGAGGCGGTGATGAGGCGCTCTCCCACGCCGAAGGCATCGATTTTTGCTCCTTGCTCGAGCAGGCGGTGGATTTCAAACTCATCCAGACCGTTTGAAGCGATGATTTTGCATGCCTCAAAGCCCTCCTCATCGAGCCTTTTGCGTATTTTGATGCTGAGGGTTTTTAGATCGCCAGAATCGATACGCACCCCCGCTTCTTTGATGCCAAATTCCCTAAAAGCGCGCATGGCATTTTCAAGCCCCGCAAGGCAATCGTAGGTATCGATGAGCAAGATGGGATTTTTAGGGTAGAGCTTCAAATAGGCGCAAAAGGCGGAAAATTCGTCCCCAAACATCTGCACCCAAGAATGCGCCATCGTCCCGCTAGCCTTTGCTGCGTAAAGCTTGGCGGCTAGGGTGTTGGAGGTGGCGGCACAGCCTCCGATGAGGGCGGATCGTGCGCCCTTGAGGGCGGCCTCGCTTCCATGCGCTCGTCTGGCGCCAAATTCAAGCACGGGGCGGCCTGCGGCGGCTCTTGTGATGCGGTTTGCCTTTGTGGCGATGAGGGATTGGTGATTGATGCTTAAAAGCAAAAAGGTCTCCAAAAGCTGGGCTTCTATGGCGCTTGCCTTGATGCTGATGAGGGGTTCGTTGGGGAAAATCACCTCACCCTCTCGCAGGGCGTGAATTTCGCCGTTAAATTTGAAATCGCTTAGAAATTTTAAAAAATCCTCGCTGAAAATGCCCTGCTTTCTCAAAAAATCGATGTCCTCCCCCTCAAAACGAAGGCTCTCCACAAAGTCCAAAATATCCTCAAGCCCCGCAAAAATCGCAAAGGCACCCCCGTCGGGTACCTTACGAAAAAACACATCAAAATAGCAAATTTTATCCTCAAATCCGCTAGAAAAATAGCCCGCAGACATGGTAAATTCATAAAAATCGCAAAGCAAAGCTAAATTTTGTCTCATCGTTTCTCCTTTGGGTTAGGGTTGGCAGTAATAGCCCTCAAAAAGCTCCACCACGCGCTTGGTTAAAAAGGCAAGGCTGGCTCTTTTTTTGTCAATGCTAAGTTCGGCTTCGCCTCCATTGAGTGCGCTGAGGAAGGCGTAGTGCTTATCCAAATAGGCTTCTTGGGCGGCTTGGAAATTGAGCCATTCTATCTGGTCGTTATTTAAAGCGTCTTTAAGATGTGTCGGGAGGCTGTTTTTGGCTATCAAATAGTATTTGTCGAGCAATTTTTCATATTCTTTATAGGCATAGTCCAAGGAGGCGATGATGCCCTCGGTCGTGGAGTTATAATCCTGCAGGGCGTCCATGTAGAATTTTATTTCGTATTCTTCTTTGTCGAATTCCACCTTGCAAGCCGCTCCCTGCCATCTTTTAGACCTTGAAAATTCTTGATATTTTTCTTGCATTTCTTCTTTTTGAGCCTGACTGAGTCCAAAGGCTGTAAAATCGGGAGGCGTGGCGAGGGCGCAGGAGCAAAAAAAACAACACAATACCCTCTTCATCACCACACCTTAAAAATCATCAAAGCTTATGCTGCCCTTGGAATAATTCGTAACCTTGCTTTCAAAAAAATTACTCTTTTGATCGTTAAATCTAGAAAAATCATCCACCCATTTGATGGGATGCTTGGCGTTATAAAGACGCTTCAAATCAATAGCCACAAGCCTCTGGTCGATGAGATAGTGGATGTATTCCTCGATAATATCATCGGTAAAGCCCATGATTTGATTTTGCGTGATGTATTTGCCCCATTTGATCTCAAGCTCCCCCGCCCTCTCAAACATCTCATAAATCTTGTCCGTGTTTGCCCTATGAAACAAATCAGCCCTTTCCTTGCGCACCGAATTTATCATGTTTTGAAACAAAAGCAAGTGGGCGATTTCATCCCTTTGTATGAAGCGAATCATTTGCGCTGAACCCAGCATTTTCCCCGTCCTAGCTAGGGCATAGATAGCCGTAAAGCCACTATAAAAATACACGCCCTCTAAAATTTGATTGGCCACCATCGCCAAAAGGAGCTTATTATCATCCACATCCTCAGCCAAACCCTCGTAAATGCTTGAAATGAAATTATTTTTTTCTCTCAAAGTCGCATCGTGCTTTTCCATCTCGTAAATCAAATCCGTATTATCACAAACCGCCTCAACCATCACGGCATAGGACTTGGAGTGATTCGCCTCCTCGTAGGCCTGACGCGCTAAAACGGCGTTGATTTCGGGAGCGGTGATGTAGGGATTGATATTATCGGCCAAATTGTTCGTTTGGAAGCTGTCCATTGAGATGAGCTGGGACCATACTAGATCATACATTCTTTTCTCGGCTGCGGTTAAATTACAGCGATAATCAAGGGCGTCTTTTGTGGTGTCGACCTCTTTGGGAAACCAAGTATTAGACTCCATCAGATCCCAAAGCTTAAGCGCCCAGATGTATTTTGCCTTGGTGAAATTTAAAATTCCGTGAGGGTTTCCTTTAAAAATTTTTCTATCGCTTAAATTTTCGCTCGAGCTTGGATTATAAATTCTTTTTCTTTGCATCATCATCCTTTCTGAGTCGCTTAAATTTTCAAAACCACACAACTTTGCGTCAAAATATCGTGAAAATTGAGTCCATCCTTCCTCAAAAAACTCACGAAAAAACCAAAAAGCAAACCAAAACTTACAATAAACAAAACATAACGCAACAAGATCCTCAAAAACCCGGGCCTTGCGCCCGTTCTAAGGTCCATCAAATAAAGGTCATAGGCTCTAAAACCCGGACTTTGCGCCTTGAAATTTAAAAACAGGGCCTGAATGAATCCAAACAAAAAAGTGCAAAAAAATGGGACAAAATCACTCCCCACGAAGGCTTCGCTCGAACCCAAAATAAAATAAAAAGCATACAAAATCGGCACATAAATCAAAAAAATATCTATGAGCAAAGCACGAAATCTTAGCCA